>NZ_QGKS01000472.1 GCF_003172935.1 Micromonospora sicca
CCGCACCGCCGCGCCGGCGGCCCGGCGCAGGGTCTCCGGGGCCGGGGCGGCGCCGGTCGGCTCCGGGCCGAGGCCGACGGCGGCGACGACCGGGGCGGTGACGGTGCCCAGCGTTGCGAGCTTGATCACCTCGCCGGGGCCGCCGGTCGCGCCGAGCAGCGCCAGCGTCTCGGTCAGCTTGCCGTCGAACGCGGCGGCGATGCTCTCCGCGCCGCTGGCCAGCAGCAGGGTGCCGGCGGGTCCGCTGGTGGCGTCCTGCCCTCCGGTCTGGCTGTGCACGCCGATCACGATGGCATCGACGGCGAGTTCGGCGGGGTCGGTGTCGACCAGGCTCAGGGTGGTGCTGGGCGATGTCACTGAAGCTACTCCGGGCGGGCCGGGCCGGTCGCGGGATGGCGTACCGGCGATGAAGGTCTCCGGCGGCAACCTACCCGCCGGACGTCGGGTGCGTCCCGCCGATCGTCCTGACGGGTCCCGCCGATGCTAACGAGCCGTCCAGGCCCCGGTAAGTTGCCACCCATGACCGACGTGACCTCCGACGCCGCCGCGACCCGGCTGCGCCGTTCCCCGCTGCACGAGCGGCACACCGCTCTCGGCGCCAAGTTCGCCCCGTTCGGGGGCTGGGAGATGCCGCTGGAGTACGCCGGTGGCGGTGTGCTCAAGGAGCACACCGCGGTCCGTACCGGGGTGGGCGTCTTCGACGTCTCGCACCTGGGCAAGGCGCGGATCACCGGGCCGGGCGCCGCGGACTTCGTCAACGCCTGCCTCACCAACGACCTCCGCCGGATCGGCCCCGGCCAGGCGCAGTACACGCTCTGCTGCGACGACGCCACCGGCGGCGTGGTGGACGACATCATCGCCTACCTGCACGCCGACGACCACGTCTTCCTGATCCCGAACGCGGCGAACACCGCCGAGGTGGTGCGCCGGCTGCGCGCCGCCGCGCCGGCCGGGGTCGAGGTCAGCGACGAGCACGAGGCGTACGCGGTGCTGGCCGTGCAGGGGCCGCGCTCGGCGGAGCTGCTCGCCGCGCTGGGGCTGCCCACCGAACACGGCTACATGAGCTTCTCCACCGCCACCCTGGACGGGATGGGGCTGAGCGTGTGCCGCACCGGCTACACCGGCGAGCTGGGTTACGAGCTGGTCGTGCCGGCCGCGCACGCGGTCGCCGTCTGGGACGCGCTCTTCGCCGCCGGGGCGGCGTACGAGCTGCGGGCCTGCGGGCTGGCCGCCCGGGACACGCTGCGCACCGAGATGGGCTACCCGCTGCACGGGCAGGACCTGTCGCTGGAGATCACCCCGCTGCAGGGCCGCTCCGGCTGGGCGGTCGGCTGGGACAAGCCGGCCTTCTGGGGCCGGGACGCGCTGCTCGCTGAGAAGGCCGCCGGCCCCCGGCGTACGCTGCGCGGCCTGGTGGCGGTGGACCGGGCCATCCCGCGCCCCGGCATGGCCGTGTACGTCGGCGACACCCGGGTCGGCATCGTCACCAGCGGCACCTTCTCCCCGACCCGCAAGGGGGGCATCGCCCTGGCCCTCCTGGACACCGACCCGAAGCTGGCCGACGGCGACGTGGTCGAGGTCGACATCCGCGGCCGCCGCGCCCAGATGACCGTCACCCGCCCCCCGTTCATCACCCCCTCGGTGCGGTGACGCTCAGTCGGGCTGCGGGCGTTCGCCGGCGTCGAGAACGGCCTGGGTCCAGCCGCCCTCGGTGACGCCGGTGCCATCGAGCAGGGCCCAGTCGACGACGTCGGTCGCCTCGATCACCACGGGGGCGCCGATCCGCACGGTCGGGTCGGTGGCGGCGTCGCTGGCGCTGACCCCGACGATCCGCTCCGCGCTGTCCCAGGAGGTCACCCCGGCCCAGACGAACTCGGGGCCGTCGTCGCCGGGCAGGCCGTACTTGACCACGAGCTGGGTCTCGGCGGGGAGCTGACCGGCGAGGAACCGGCCCCGGATGTCGCCCAACCCGGCCCGCGCGGTGGCGATCGCCTTGCTCATCGCGTCGCCGGGGCGGGCGTACCGGACGTCCGGCTGGATGCCGGCGAAGAGGGTGGCGCAGGCGGCGGCGAAGTACCGGCCGGCCGGCCCCGGGTGGCCGGGCGGCGGCCGCAGGCTGAGGAACGAGTCGGCGTCCGGGTCCGTCGCCGGGTCCAGCTCCAGCCGGAGCAGCACCGGCGCGGTCGCCCCGTGCTGCTCCGGATTGCCGTAGGCCACCGCGATGTCGTGACCGGTCACCGTGGCCAGCACGGGGAGCTGCACGAACGCCGGCACCTCCTCGCCGGCCAGTCCGTCGGTCCAGTCCCGCAGCAGCCGCCGGGCCGCGCCGGTCATCACCGCGCCCCAGGCCCGGGTGAGGTGGTCCGGCACCCCCTGGGCCTGCAGCTCCAGCAGCCCGAACCGACGCAGCCCCTTGGTGGTGAACCAGAGCCCGTCGGCGTCCGAGGAGTAGGGCACCAGCACCCAGTCGACCAGCCGGATCCGGCCCTGCTCGTCGGGGAGCGAGCGCAGTGCCGCCGCCGGGTCGAGGAACTGCAGGCCGAAGACGTCCACCACGTCGCTGCCGACGGTCTCGGCCACCGCGGCGGCGACCGCCCGGGCCGCCCACTCGTGCGCGGGCGGCCAGCCCGGCCGGTACTCCGCCTGGACCACCACCAGGTGCGTCGCGGCGGCCAGCCGGGCCAGCTGGGCCTCGGTGGCGCCGAACGCGGTGAGCAGGTCCGGCGGCAGCTCCGGGAACTCGCCGATCGGCCGGGTGTCCACGGTCATCAGCGGGCTGTCGAGCATCTGCTTCGCCAGGCCGTGCACCGGCTCGGCGAGCCGCCCCGCGAGGGCCGCCACCGCCGTCTTCGGGCTGACCTTCGGCAGCCCGGCGATGGGCACCAGGTAGGTCGCGTCGAGCGACTCCGGCACGGGTACGGGCAGGAAGTCGTCCGTGATGAGCATGCCGTCCCCCATCGACCGCGCCGGTGCTGTCGTTGAAGAACGCTACCCGGCCGGGCGTGCCGCCCTCAGCCGGACAGCACCAGTCCCAGGTAGACCAGCGTGGTGACGATCTCCACGGTGGCGCCGAGCACGTCCCCGGTGACGCCGCCGAGCCGGCGTACCGCGTGCCGGAGCAGCCCCACCGCGACGGCGAGGGCGGCCAGGACGGCGAGCGGCCCCTGCCACGGACGGTCCGGCGCCGCCGGCACCGCCAGCAGCGCGACGGCCACCGTCCCGACGCCCAGCGCGACCGGCCCCACCGTGCCGGCCACCAGCGCGCCCAGCCCCTCCGGGCGGGCGGCCGGGACGCCGCGCCGGCAGGCCACCGCGACACCGAGCCGGCCCGCCGCGGTCGCGGCGACCACGCCCGCGAGCGCCGCCGGCCAGGACCGCCCGGCCAGCTCCGCGAGCACCGCCGTCTGGAGCAGCAGTACGACCACCAGCGCGACCACCCCGAACGGCCCGACGTCCGGCTTCTTCATGACCTCCAACGCGGCGGCGCCCCGCCGGTACGAGCCCAGCGCGTCCACGGTGTCGGCCAGTCCGTCCAGGTGCAGGCCCCGGGTGAGCAGCGCGCCGAGGCCGACCGTGACCCCGCCGGCGACCAGCGGGGGAGCGAGCGCCGCGGTCAGCAGCAGCACCCCGGCGAGCAGCGCGCCGAGCAGCGCGCCCACGGCCGGGGCGAGGGCCATCGCCCGACCCGCCGCGGCCCGGTCGACCCGGCCGCCGCGCAACGGCAGCGTGGTGAAGGTGGTGACCGCCAGTCGGACGCCGTCGGCGAGCCCCGACTCAGTCGGCACGCCGACCGGGGGAGTCCGGCACGGCGACCCGCTCGTCCGGCTCGACGGTGGTGGGTCCCGGTCCGGCCGGCTCCGGTTCGGCGAACTCCGGTTCGGTGGTGGTCGGTCCGGGCCCGGCCGGCTCCGGCTCGGCGAACTCCGGCTCGGTGGTGGTCGGTCCGGGCCCGGCCGGCTCCGGCTCGGCGAACTCCGGCTCGGTGGTGGCCGGTCCGGGCCCGGCAGGTTCCGGCTCGGCGAACTCCTCGTCGTCCTCCGGCTCGCCGCCCAGCGACGGGTGCACCGGCAGGGTGGCGGCCAGCGCCAGCACCGAGCGCAGCAGCGGCAGCGTGGCCAGCGCGGTGGCCCCCTCGCCGAGGTCGAGCCGCAGGTCCAGCAGCGGGGTCAGGCCGAGCACGTCGGCGGCGAGCCGGACCCCCGGCTGCCCGCCGTGGTCGGGCAGCAGGCACCAGTGCCGGGCCTGCCCGGCCAGGTCCCGGCTGACCATGCCGGCGGCCACCCCGACCGGCCCGTCGATCAGCACCGGCACCCGCCGGGCGGTCGCGCCGAGCAGCACGCCGGTCGCCACCGCGATGTCGCCGCCGCCCAGCTCGGCCAGCACGTCCTTGGCGTCCCGGGGCGAGCGCCGGGTGCGGTGCAGCGCGTCGCGGACCGCCGCGCAGCGCTTCATCCAGGCCGCGTCGTCGATCTCGCCGGCCTCGGTGATCACCCGACCGAGCACGGCCGGCGGTTCCGCGCCGGCCGTCGCCGCGAGCACGGCCGCGGCAGCCGCCTCGGTGCCCGCCCCGCACGCCGCCAGCACCAGCAGCTGTACGCCCGCGTCGGCGGCCTGCTCGGCCAGCCGCCAGCCGTACCGGAGGGCCGACTCGACCTCGTCGGCGGTCAGCGCCGGGCCGTCCTCCATCGGCGCCGAGGCGGGCGCCTCGACCACCTGGAGCCCGGCGCCGCTCTCGGCGGCCAGCCGGGCCAGTGCGCCCCGGCCGGCGCGGGCCTGCCGGGCGCGGCGGGCGGACTCGCCCGGCACGGTGCCGGCG
>NZ_QGKS01000178.1 GCF_003172935.1 Micromonospora sicca
TAGAACGGCAGCGCGAACAGCGTGATCGCGATGCCCGGCAACCCCTGAGTGATCAGCATGATCGGCAGCAGGACGCGCCAGCTCCGGCGCAGCGCGCCGGCGCCGCGCTGGAACCAGCCGGCGACGCCGGCCCCCGGCGGCGTGACCAGCGGATCCTGGGGGTCGTACCCGGCAGCGGGCAGCCATGGCGCGCCCCCGGCCGGCGGATACCCGCCGTGGGGCGGGTAGCCGGCGAAGGGAGCCGGCGGCCAGTACGGCGGCGGCGCGGCGGGCTGCGACGGCACACCGTACGCGGGCGGCGCCCAGCCGGGCGGTGCCGCTTGGGGCGGCCCGCCCTGGCCCGGTCCGCCGCCCCACGGGCCGGCGCCGGCGGGCTCCGACGGGTGGGATCGGGGAGCATCCGGCGGGGGCAGATCGGACATGGGCCCTCCTCAGCATCGATGGCTGGAACGGCTCATGATCTTCCCCGGTGCGCACCCGCACCGCTGCCCCTGATCGGAGTGGAAAAGCCGCCCGACGGGCGGCGACGGGATCAGGCGATGACGCGGACGCGCTCGGCCTGCGGACCCTTCTGGCCCTGGGCGATCTCGAACTCGACCCGCTGGCCGTCGTCCAGCGCCTTGTAGCCGTCCATCTCGATCGCGGAGAAGTGGACGAAGACGTCCTGCCCGCCGTCGACGGCGATGAAGCCATAGCCCTTTTCGGCGTTGAACCACTTCACGGTGCCCTGTGCCACGGTGCACTTCCTCACTCTGCGCGGCTTTCCACAACCCCCGGACGCCGGCCGAGCCCGCGCCCGGACCACCGTTCCGGCGATCGGCGACGGCCGCTGAATCGGTGACCGAAATCGCACGCTACACGAGGCGTGACGACGGCGCACGACCGCAAATCGGGCATATTCCGGGCAGGATCGGGCCCGGCGCGACATGGACGACCGTCCCTCCGGTATGCATGCGACATGACGAGCGCGCCGACCATGACAGCCGCCCGGACGGCCACCGTCCGCCGGATCCGCCCGGAGGACGCCGCCCGGATGCGCGCGCTGCGGCTGGAGATGCTCGCCGACGCGCCGCTGGCCTTCCTGGAGACCGTGGCGGAGGCCGCCGCCCGCCCGCACGCCGACTACGCGGCCCGGATCGCCGCCGTGTCGCGGGGCGCCGCGACGGCCCAGTTCGTCGCCGACCTCGGCGGCCGGTTCGTCGGCCACGCCGGGGGCACGGTCGTCCCGGAGGAGCCCGGCCTCACCGTGATCTACGCCGTCTACCTCACCCCGGCCTGGCGGGGCACCGGCCTGCTCGGGGAACTGGTCGACGCGGTGGCGGCCTGGTCCCGCGCGTGCGGCCGGCCCGAGCTGATGCTGGAGGTGGTGGTCGGCAACGACCGCGCCTACCGGGCGTACCAGCGGCTGGGTTTCGTTGACACGGGCGTGCGGGTGCCGCACCCGAAGATCCCGACGCTGCGCGAACTCCAGATGCGCCGCCCCGCCTGATTGATTCTTCTTCACCACCGAATCGGCCAGAACCACCCGGACGCAGCGCACCACGGCGGGTTTCCGGGGCAGGCCGCCCCGCGGAGGGATCAAGCCTGACCGCGCGGAGCGGGGTGGCCTGCCCCGGAAACCCCAACCGGAACTCAGGTGTGACGCCGGCTCTGGACGATCCGGAACCGGTTCGCCACGTACGCGCCGTCGGTCAGCGCCGCGTTGGCGGCCGGGTTGGCGCCGCTGCCGTGGAAGTCGGAGAACGCCGCCGACTGGTTGACGAAGACGCCGCCGGTCAGGTTGCAGGACAGGTGCACGCCGGCGTCGATGGCCGCCGCCTCGGCCGCGTCCAGCACCGCCTCGTCGGTCGAGTAGACCGCCGCGGTCAGCGCGCCCTTCTCCCCTACCGTGCTGCGCAGGATCTCCAGGCTGTGCTCGGTGGAGTCGGTCGCGATGGCGAACGAGATCGGCCCGAACCACTCCCGCGAGTAGGTCGCGGTGTCGTCGGCGGCCAGCTTGACGATGGTCGGCGTCCGGACCACCGCGCCGGGGAAGGACGGGTGTTCGACGGTACGCGACTCCAGCACCGGCTCACCGACCTTGGTGACCTCGTCGAGGCGCTCCAGCACGCCGTCGTTGACGATCGCGCCGGTCAACTCGACGCCGCGGGCCGGGTCGGCGGTGAGCTTGCCGACCGCCGCGGCGATCCCCGCCGCCACCTCGTCGAAGCTCTTGTGCCCCTGGTCGGTGGCGATGCCGTTCCGGGGGATCAGCAGGTTCTGCGAGGTGGTGCACATCTGGCCGCTGTACAGGGTCAGCGTGAAGCCCAGATTGCGGCAGAGCCCGGCGAAGTCGTCGGTGGAGTCGATCACCACCGTGTTCAGGCCGGCCTTCTCGGTGTAGACGGCGGCCTGCCGGGCGTTCGCCTCCAGCCAGTCGCCGTACTCGGTGGAGCCGGTGAAGTCGACGATCTTGACAGCCGGGTGCAGGGCGAGCGTGGAGGCGAGCTTCTCGCCCGGCGCCTCGGGGGCGAGCAGCACCAGATTCGGGTCGAAGCCGGCCTCGGCGAGCACCTCGCGGGCGTACCGCACCGTGATGGCGAGCGGCAGGACGGCGCGCGGGTGCGGCTTCACGACCACCGGGTTGCCGGTGACCAGCGAGGCGAAGAGCCCCGGGTACGAGTTCCAGGTCGGGAAGGTGTTGCAGCCGATGACCAGCGCCACCCCCCGCGGCACCACGTGGAAGGTCTTGGTCATCCGCAGCGGGTCGCCCTTGCCGGCGGCCTTCTCCCAGCCGGCCGTCCCCGGGTGGCGGGTCATCTCCGCGTACGCGTAGGCGACCGCCTCCAGCGCCCGGTCCAGCGCGTGCGCGCCGCCGGCCTGGAACGCCATCACGAAGGCCTGACCGCTGGTGAACTGCACCGCGTTGGCCAGTTCGAAGATGTGCTTGTGCAGCCGGTCCAGGATCTCCAGGCAGACCCCGACGCGCACCTGCGGGCCGGCGTCGCGCCAGCCGGCCAGGGCCACCGTGGCGGCGCCCACCAGCTGGTCGGCCGCCGCGTGCGGGTAGCGGACGTTGAGCTCCAGGCCGAACGGGCTCGTCTCGGTGGCGACGGTCTCGCCGTCACCCGGCTGGTCGAGGGGGAAGTCGGCGTTCAGGTACGCCTCGAAGGCGGCCTTCCCGTCGGCGGCGGCGGTCTCGCCGTACACCCGGGGGCTGGGCGACTCGGGGTAGGCGGACCAGTAGCCCCGCTCCGTGATCGCGGTCAGCGCGCGGTTGAGGGTGTCGGCGTGCCTGTCGTACAGGGGGTGCGGGGTCTCCGTCATGCCCGCCATCATGCAACAGAAAGCCCCGCGATCAGTAGGGCCGTGTCACATGTCAGATCGTCAACTGCCAGTCCGTCCAGGCGTCGACCGGGCGGAAGCCCAGTTGCTCGTTGATCGTGATCATGTGCCGGTTCTCCGCGGCGTTCCAGGTGTCGATCGCCCGCAGCGCCGGCTCGTGACCGAGCACCCAGCGCAGGTTCTCCGCCTTGGTGAGCAGGCCCAGCCGGTGTCCCCGGTGCGCCGGGTCGACGATGGTGATCTGCTGGAACGCGTGCCAGTCGGCGCTCGGCCCGAGGTCGATCAGGGTCCAGGCGACCACCCGGCCGGTCGCCTCGTGCACGGCCGCGTGGTGGTAGCGGCGGCGGCCCCGGGCGTCCAGCGCCCGTTCGGTGCCCCGCAGCCGCGCGACGTCCACCTGCTCCGGCTCCCACTCCAGGTCGCCCAGGGGCGCGTCGGTCATCAGCCGGCCGTCGAGGTAGGCCACGTCGGCGGCGTACTCCTCGGGGGTGTCGCCCTGCCAGCGGACGACGCGGTAGCCGCTGGCGTGCGCCCGGGCGCCGGCGGCCAGGGCGTCGAGCGCGGCGCGGTCGAGCCGCTCGGTCGCCAGCCGGCGGCGCACCTCGGCGAGCACCGGGCGGGCGCCCACCGCGGCGGCGAACGCGCCGCCCGCCTCCGGTCGGGCCACTCCCCCGGGCAGCGCCGAGACCGCCATCCCCATCACCCGCTTGCGGCCGTGCTCACCCAGCAGCCGCAGGCAGTGCTCGTGCAGCGCCCGGCCGACGCCCCGCCGCCGGTACCGCGGATGGACCACCAGGTCGACGGTCGAGTTGTCGGTGTTGTCGAGCTGCGGCAGGTCCAGCCCCAGATAGCCGGCCGGTACGCCGTCGAGCCGGGCCAGCGCCCAGCGCGGCGCGTTGCCCGGCATCGGATGCCGGACCGCGGCCTCGAAGCGCCGCCGGCAGAACGGCGGGAAGTCCGGCAGGTCCGCCTCGTTGGCCGCCGCGCCGATCCGGTACGCCTCGTCGATCGCGGCCTGGTCGGCGGCGTCGAACGGCGCGATTGTGATGCCCATGCCTGCGAGGGTGCGCCGGAACGACGATCGGGGCCAGCGAATTAACGCTGACCCCGACCGCGACGTTGGTCGGGAGGGACGATCGCACAACGCCTCTGGCGCTGGGTCGTAAGAACAAAGTCTCCGGCGAAACGCCCTCCCGCACGGAGCATCTTGCGCCGTCCGAATCCTGCCGTCAAGTCCTTAGCGGCGGGTTTTCTACACTCACAGCGAAAAGCCAGTTACCCGGCGGATCCGCCCGATCCCCCGTCCGGGCGATCCGCCCGTCCGCCGCCCGGCCTGCCGGCCCCCGGCGATCCGCCTTCGGCAGGTCGCGGTGTCCGGGCGGCGAACAGGCCGCGACATGCCGCAGGCGGGCGCGGGCGGGACGGGGTCAGGCGAGGAGGCCGGCGTCGCGGGCGGCGCGGAGGGAG
>NZ_QGKS01000473.1 GCF_003172935.1 Micromonospora sicca
GGGGTGAGCACCACCGGAATCGGCACCACCGGCTCGTCGGGCGCCGGCACCGCCCGCTGCGACCCGTCCGGGAACCGCAGGTGGTAGCGCTGCCCGTCCCAGACCCCCACCGGCGTCTGCGGGTCCCGCCCCACGAAGAACGACCGGTACGCGCTGATCGCCTCCAGCAGCTCCCGTTCCTCCCGGGCCGTCCGGTCCCGGTCGGCCTGCTTGCGGTCCAGCCCGCGGCGCATCCCGTCGCGCAGCAGCGCCAGCCGGGTGGCCGCGAACTGGTAGCCGCGCATCGCCTTCACCCCGCCGTCACCGGCGATCCGGCGGGCCCAGGTACGGGCCGCGTGCCGCCGGCCCAGGCTGCCCAGCGCCGCCACCTCGGGCGGGGTCAGCCAGCCGGCCCGCACGTAGTCCGGCAGGGTCCGCTCGGTGAGCCGCCCCTCCCAGGCCCGCAGCCAGATCGCCAGGCCCACCATGCCGAAGAAGATCGGCACCATCACGCCGATGTAGCCGTACAGGGCGATCAGCGGCTGGCCGGTGGCCGCGGCCAGCGAGGGCAGCAGGTTCCAGGTGCCGTGCAGCATCATCGCCAGCAGCAGGCCGGCGATCGGGGCGAGCACCCGGACCCGCCGGTCGGCGGTCCGCGCGGCGATGCCCAGGCCCACCCCGGTCATCGAGGTGAACAGCGGGTGGGCGAACCCGAAGATCAGGATCCGGACGATGAAGATGGCGATCACCTGGCGGGCGCCGGTCGCCGGACCGTACTCCTCGACGCCCGTGCGGTAGCCGTACCCGCCCAGGTAGAGGATGTTCTCCACCATGGCGAAGCCGATCGCGGAGAGCCCGCAGTAGACCAGGCCGTCGGTGATCCCGGACCACTCCCGGCGCCGGAAGATCAGCAACAGGATCGGCCCGAGCGCCTTCGTCAGCTCCTCGATGAACGGGGCGACCAGCACGGCGGTGAGCGCCGTGGGCAGCCCCCAGTCCTTGAACAGCCCGGCGAACGTCTCGTTGACCAGCAGGGAGACGGCGGTGGAGACGAACGCGCCCCAGGCGAAGCAGAAGATCAGGTACTTGAGCGGCTCGGGTTCGTAGCGGTCCAGCCAGAGGAAGCAGGAGACCAGCACCGGCACCGGCAGGACCGCCGCGACCACGCCGACCAGCAGCGCCTGGGCGCCCAGGCTCTCGCCGAGGGTGAAGACCATGAAGACCGCCCCGACGGCGATCAGCAGGACGACCCCGGCGAGCGCCAGGAACCGCCGCCAGCCGAGCCGGCGCAGCGGCATCCGGGGGGTCACCGACCCCGGCGGCGGGGCGGCGGGCGCGGTCGGCGGCGGCGGCGGTCCGCCGGGCGGGGTGTCGGCCATGCGGTCAGCGTAGTCACCCGTGACCCTCTGGTCCGGCCGCATTCCGGCCGCTATGCTGCCGATAGGTCACGAGCGCCAGCGTCAAGCCCCGGCTTGCTGGCCGGCAACCCTCGTCGAGTTCGCGGTGGGGTGCCCCGGGTGATGACCGGGCCCAGCCCGAACGGCGTGCTGGGCAAGCGCGGACCCCGTCCCGGTGCCCACACCCCGGGGTCCCCTGGACCCCGGAGGTTCCGGCATGACCATCACCCTCGTACCCTCGCTGCGCCCGCTGCCCGCGCTCCCGGACCGGCCGGCGGACGCCGACCCGCTCGGCGTGCTCGGCGTACCGGGGCAGATCAACCTCGACCACGCGGCCAGCGCGCCGTGCGCGCGAGCCGCGGCCGACGCGGTGGCCGAGCTGCTCCCCTGGTACGCGAGCGTGCACCGCGGCGCCGGCGCGCTGTCGCGACGCTGCACGCTGGCCTACGAGCGGGCCCGGCAGACGGTCGGCGACTTCCTCGGCGCCCGCGCCGACGACCACGTGATCTTCACCCGGAACACCACCGACGCGGTCAACCTGCTGGCCCGGGCGCTGCCCGCCGGCACCACCGTGGTCACCTTCGCCGGGGAGCACCACGCCAACCTGCTGCCCTGGCCGCGTGGCTCGGTCCGGCTGCCGGTGCCGGAGAGCCCCGCCGCGGCGGTCCGGGCGCTGGACGCCGCCCTCGGCGAGCTGCGCCGGGTCGACGCCGGGAACGAGCCGGCCCCGCGGTCGGCAGCCCCGGTGACCAACCCGGCCCGACCCGGCCCGCCGGTGCTGGTCGCGGTGACCGGGGCGAGCAACGTGACCGGCGAGCGGTGGCCGGTGGCCGAGCTGGCCCGGGTCGCCCACCGGCACTCCGCCCGGATCCTGGTGGACGCCGCCCAGCTCGCCCCGCACGCGCCGGTCGACCTGGCCGCGCTGGACGTGGACTACCTGGCGCTCTCCGGCCACAAGCTGTACGCGCCCTTCGGCGCCGGGGTGCTCGTCGGGCGGTCGGACTGGCTGGACGCCGCCCCGCCGTACCTGGCCGGTGGCGGCGCCACCGGGCACGTCGGCGCGGCCACCCACGACGTGCGGTGGACCACCGGCCCGGCCCGGCACGAGGCCGGTACCCCCAACCTGCTCGGCGCGGTCGCCCTCGCCGCGGTCTGCGCCGCGCTGACCGAGGCCGACCGGGACGCGCTGCACGCCCGGGAGCAGCGACTGCTGGCCCGGCTGCGGGAGGGGCTCGCCGCCCTGCCGCACGTCGTGGAGCTGCGCACCTTCGCGCCCGAGGCGCCCCGGGTGGGCATCGTCTCCTTCGTGGTGGCCGGGCGGGACTCCGCCGAGGTCGCCGCCCATCTGGCCACCGCGCACCAGATCGGGGTCCGGGACGGGCTCTTCTGCGCCCACCCGCTGGCCCGGCGGCTGCTCGCCGAGGCGGCCGCGCGCAGCGGCCGGCGGGACCTGCCGCCCACCGCGCTGCGGGCCAGCATCGGCCTCGGCAGCACCGCCGAGGAGGTGGACCGGCTGGTCGCCGCCCTGGCCGCGGTCGGCTGAACGGGGTCACCCGAGCGGGGGCGCCGTCGGCGGCTTCGGGGCGCCCTCCGGCTCGGCCTGGCCGCTCGGCGGCTGTTCGGTGTCGCCGAACGCCTGTCGGACGAGCCGGTTCGCCTCCTCCTGCTCGATGCCGGAGGCGACTATCAGGTCGCTGGCGGTGGTACGCACCTGGGCGATCACCACGCTGCCGGAGAAGCCCACCCCCTGCGCGTACGCCCGGCCGGCCTCGCTCACCGCGCGCAGCGACCACTCGCGGGCCTTTTCCGGCTCCGCGCCGACGGCGAACTCGTGCCGGAGCATGCGGACCGACTCGGCGAGGTGGGCGACCGAGTCCGGCATCGGCTCCGGGATCGGCTCCTCGTCCTCGATCAGGGTGACCGAGCGGCGGATCAGGGTGCCGCTGTTGCGCATCGCCCGGTCGATCGGGTCCGCCGCCTCCGCGTAGTGGGTCAGCTCGTCGCGGCGGTGCCAGCGGGCCGGGGAGAGCGTGGCGGTCTCCTTGGCCCCCTCGATCGCCTCGCTGAACCTGGCCAGCTCGTCCTTGTTCTCCCGGAGCCGTTCCAGCGCCTGCTGGGCGCTCTGCCGGTCCCGCTTGCGCAGCGCCTCGGCGCTGACGTCCAACTGCTCGACGAGCAGGTCCAGCGCCGGCCGGGCGGCCCGGTTGATCACCCGGAGCGGGTTGAGCGGCAGCAGGATCGCGGTCACCACCAACGCGATGCCACCGCCGATGAACGCGTCGACGAAGCGCGGTATCTCCAGGTTCTGGGTGGACGGGCTGAGCGTCACGATCAGCACCGCGGTGGCGGCGGCCTGGATCACGACGGCCACGCTCGCACCGAAGAAGATGGTCAGCAGGATTGCGGTCGTCACCACCAGCCCCAACTGCCAACCACCGGCGCCGAGCAGATAGATCAGGAGGTCGCCGAGGGCCACCCCGACCGCCACCCCGATGATCAACTCCACGGTACGGCGCAGCCGCTGGCCGACCGACGCGGCCAGCGTGCCCACCGCCGAGATCGGCGCGAAGACCGGCTGCGGATTGCCCAGGAGCTGGTGGGAGATGACCCAGGCCAGCGCGGCGGCCAGCCCGGCCTGGACGGCCAGGCCCAGCGCCGACCGGACCCGGTGCAGCCGGTCGTGCAGCGTGGCCTTGCTCCGGTGGCGCAGCTGGTCCGCCGCCTCGGCGATCCGGGCCGCGTCGACGTCGACCACCCCGTCCTTCAATCCGGCACGACGCAGGAGCGGAGGTCGTCGGTCCCGGGCCACGGCCATGGCGGGGACTACCCGCGTCACCCCCGGTGAATCCTCGCCATGCGGCAGACTGCACCGGGTGGGAGAGCTGATCGCGCGGTGGCGTGCCGCCGTCCGGGGCGCCGGGGCGACCGACCCGGCCGGGGTGGACCGGGCCGGGGAGCGGCTGCTGGCCGGCTGGCGAGAGCCGCACCGGCACTACCACACCGCGGATCATCTGACCGCCGTGCTCGACGTGGTCGACGGCCACGCGGCGCTCGCCCGCCGGCCCGACCTGGTCCGGCTGGCTGCCTGGTGCCACGACGCGGTCTACGACTCGCGAGCCGGCGGCGACGCCAACGAACGGGCCAGCGCGGCCCTCGCGGGCGACCTCCTCGCCGACGCCGGGCTGCCGGCCGCGGCGGTGGCTGAGGTGCGCCGGCTGGTGCTGCTCACCGCCGGGCACGTGGTGGCCGCCGACGACCCGGACGGCGCGCTGCTCTGCGACGCCGACCTGGCGGTCCTGGCCAGCCCGCCACCCGTGTACGACCGTTACGTCGCCGCCGTCCGCCGCGAGTACGCCCACATCCCCGACCCCGACTTCCGCGCCGGAAGGGCGAGGGTCCTCGAATCC
>NZ_QGKS01000447.1 GCF_003172935.1 Micromonospora sicca
GGCGGTGCCGGCGATGTTGGCGACCACGGCGCGGCCCTCATCGACGGTGTGGACGATGTCGGTGCGCAGCTTGTCGGTCTGCTTGCCGTCGGCCTTCGGGTCGCGGATTTCGACGCTGTGGTAGACGTCCTTACCGGTTTCCTTGTTCAGGACCGGGGTGATGTCGTTGACGCTGTTGGTGCCGGCCTCGGTGGTGCCCATTTCCTTGGCCATGGCGTCGACGTCGATGGCCTTGCCCTGCACGGACAGGGCGTTGCGGGTGGCGGCGGGGCCGCAGTAGTAGAAGTTGGGCTGGGCCTGGTAGCGGACGTTGAGTTCCCGCTCACCGCCGTGCTTGCGGTCGGTCTGGACCTGCGCGGTCGGCTTGGCCTCGGCGGCGTGGGCGGCGATGGCGGGGCCGGCGATGCCACCGGCGGTGGCGGCGAGACCGGCGGCGGTCAGGGCGGTCTTACGGATCAGATCGGTACGCATGTTGGCGTGCTCCTCTGCTTGGGGGTGTGCACGACACCGCACGGGGGGTGCGGTCGCGCCGCGCAAAAAAAGGGGAAGTCTTGAAGGGGATCGGCCCGGCGGCAGTGGCCTGCTCGGGCGTCCGGGGGTGTAACGACCCGGGCCGGCCAGGCATTCCACCACGCTCACGGGCTCCCGGGGTTCCGGCTGGAAGGCCGGGGTTCCGGGGGATGTAACCGGGCCGGGCGGCCGGGTGTTCCCGCGGCCTGGGCTCCGGGCCCTCACCACCGGGGCAGACCCGCGGTGGCATGCCATCTTCAACGCCCCGACCCCGCCGGCCATTCCACCGCCGGGTGCACGGGACGCCGGCCATGAACCGGACATCAGACACAGAACGTCCCACCGGAACCAGACAGCCCGCCCAGGTCGCCCTCAAGCGCCCACGGACCGCCCGACGACCCGCCGGGCTCGACCGGCACGGATCCGCACAGTGGCAGATAGGAGCTCCGGGCGGCCGGTCGGCGTCCAGTCGCGGGTGGGCGCGAGAAGGGATCTCGCGCTCGGCGCCCGACGTCGGGTGTGGACGGGATGCAGCGTCTGCCACCATGTCGGTCATGGAGATCTGGCACAACCCGGCCTGCTCGAAGTGCGCCGCCGCCCGGGCCACCCTCGACGAGGCGCGGGTGCCGTACCGGCTGCGGGCGTACCTGGACCAGCCGCCGAGCGAGGCCGAGCTGACCGAGGTGCTACGCCGGCTCGGCGCCCGCGCGTGGGACATCTGCCGGACCGGTGAGCCGGCCGCGGTCGCCCAGGGGATTGCCGACTGGCCGCGCGACGACGCCGAGGAGCCCCGCTGGATCGCGGCGATGGTCGCCCACCCGGAGCTGATCCAGCGCCCGATCCTGTTGCTGGACGACGGCGGCGCGGTGGTTGGTCGTACCGCCGAGGCGCTCGACGCGGCGACGCGCCGGACGGCCCCCGACGGCGGGTAAGCGGCGCGGGCGCCGGGTCAGGGCCGGTCGTCGGCCGGCGTCGCGGCCCCCGCGGCCTTCGCGTGCCGCTCGCGCAGCCGGTCCCGGACCTCCTCCGGGGTGTACGTCCGTCGCCGCCGCTCCGCCCGGGCGATGACCACCCCGGACGCCGCGACGCCGGCGAGGCCGGCCAGTCCGAGCACCTTCCACCACCGCATCCGTTGCCGCATCCGCATAGGGTAGTCGTCCATGAGCATCAGTCTGGACGAGGCCGTGGAGCTGACCCGGACCGGTGACGTGTGGGTGTTCCGCGGCCGCAGCGTCCCCGACCGCGCGATCCAGTTCACCACCAACAGCCCGGTGAACCACGTCGGGATGGCCGTCGTGCTCGACGACATGCCGCCGCTGATGTGGCACGCCGAGCTGGGCCGCTCCCTGCCGGACATGTGGACCGGCACCCATCAGCGCGGCGTCCAGCTGCACGACCTGCGGGACGCGGTCTGCGTCTGGGCGAACCGGTACGGGCAGCGCGCCTGGCTGCGCCAGCTCGAACCGCCGGCCGCCGCCGCGATGGAGGAGGCGGTGCTGCGGACCGTCGCCCGCCTCGACGGCACTCCCTTCCCGTCCACCGCGCAGCTCGCCTGGCGCTGGGCCCGGGGGCGGGTGCCCAACCTGCGCCGCCGAACACCCTCCACGCCGGACGGTGGCGGGGTGCCGGTGCGCGACCGGGCGCTGGAGACGGCGTACTGCGCCGAGGTGGTGGCGGTGACGTACGAGGCGATGGGGCTGCTGCCCGCCGGCCGCCGTCCCAACTGGTACGACCCGGGGCGGTTCTGGAGCGGCGACGACCTCGACCTCACCGGTGGCGCGCAACTCGGCGCCGAGATCGAGGTACGCATTCCGCCGCGCTGACCAGGTTTGCCGTGGCGCGTGCGCGGCAATTGAGAGCGACGTGAAGGCCTCGACGGATCTCGACACGCTCACCGACTTCTTCGACCGGTACGGCGTGGCGTTGACCGCCGGCGACGTGCCCGCCATCGCCGGCTGCCACGCCCTGCCCGGGCTGGTGGTCGCGGACACCTACAGCTTCTCGTTCACCTCGCCGGCCGCGGTGGCGCTCTCCTTCGTCGGCGCGGCCCCGGATTATCAGGAGCGCCAACTCGTCGCGGCGAACGCGCAGTTCGAGGACGTGCAGCAGGTCTCCGCGCTGCTCACCGAGGTGGCGGTGCGGTGGGAGTTCCTGGACAGCCAGGGCCACGCGGTGCCGGGCGAGCGCTACCGCTACCTGCTGCGGGCCACCGAGGACGGCCCGGCCATCTGCACCGTCATCCGCACCGCCTGACCGGACGATCGGCCCGCTCAGGAACGGGCCGTGGCGGCGAGGAAGCCGGCGGGCACCCGTTCGGCGGGGATCAGCGCGGGCACGGTCGTGAGTAGACCCGAACCGCCGCCTGCCGGCCAGCCGTTTTCCGCCTCCCGCCCGCCGGACGGCCGGATCGGGGTGGGCCCGCTGTCCCCGCCCGATCAGGCTGGCTACGCTGGCGCGTCGGCTCGGGCAAGGGGGCGGTCAGCAGCTTGGGTCTAATGTGGCGTTATGAGGCGTTAGTGAATTTGAAGCAGTGGGCTGAGCGGGAGGGTGTGCACCAAGTCGCGACGTATCGGTGGTTTCGGGAAGGTAAGCTGCCGGTCCCGGCTCGCCGGGTTGGCCAGCTGATCCTGCGTGACCCCGCCGTGACGACGATCGTGGTGGAGCACCGGGACCGGTTCGTCCGCTTCGGCGCCGAGTACGTCGAAGCCGCTCTGGCTGCGCAGGGTCGCCGGCTGCTCGTGGTCGAGCCGCCCGAGGTCGACGGCGACCTGGTGCGGGACGTGACGGAGATCCTCACCTCGCTGCGCGCTCACCTCTACCGGCGGTGGGACGTCGCGGACCGCGTCCGCCGGGCGGTCGAAGCCGCTACCGGGGACGAGCCAGCGTGAGGGCAATGCAGGCGTACCGCTTCGCGCTCGACCTGACCCCTACGCAGCAACGGGCGGTGCTGGCTCACGCGGGGGCAGCGCGGGTGGCGCACAACTGGGCGCTTGCCCGGGTCAAGGCGGTCATGGACCAGCGGGCCGCCGAGCGCACTTACGGCATCACCGACGTCGAGCTGACCCCTGCTGCGGGCTGGTCGCTGCCGGCGCTTCGTAAGGCGTGGAACGCCGCGAAGGCTGACGTGGCGCCGTGGTGGACGGAGTGTTCGAAGGAGGCGTTCAACACCGGTCTGGACGCGTTGGCCAGGGCGTTGAAGAACTGGTCCGATTCCCGCACCGGCAAGCGTGTCGGACGCCGGGTGGGGTTCCCGCGGTTCAAGTCCCGGCGCCGCTCGACTCCGTCGGTGCGGTTCACCACCGGGGCCATCCGTGTCGAGCCGGACCGTAAGCATGTGGTGCTGCCCCGGCTGGGCCGGTTGAAGCTGCACGAGTCCGCCCGTAAGCTCGCCCGCCGGCTGGAGGCGGGCACCGCCCGGATCGTGTCAGCGACGGTGCGCCGCGACGGTGGCCGCTGGTTCGTGGCGTTCTGCGTCGACGTCGACCGCCGTGAACGCGCGCCGGCACAGCCACAGGCGACGGTCGGCGTGGACGTTGGGGTCATCAACCTCGCCGTGCTGTCCACCGGCGAGCTGGTGCCCAACCCCCGCCACTTGGATGGCGCGGCCCGCAGGATGCGCCGTCTCGCCCGGCGCGCCTCTCGCCGAGTCGGCCCTGACCGGCGCACCGGCCAACGTCCGTCCAAGCGGTGGGAGCGGGCCCGCGCCCAGCTCGGCCGGGCGCACGCCCGGGTCGCTCATCTGCGCCGCGACGGCCTGCACAAGCTGACCACCCGGCTCGCCCGCGAGTACGCCACCATCGTGGTCGAAGACCTCAACGTCGCCGGGATGCTGCGCAACCGGCGGCTGGCCCGGCGCATCGCCGATGCCGGGTTCGCCGAGCTGCGCCGGCAACTGGCCTACAAGACCGGATGGAGCGGCGGCCGACTGGTCGTGGCCGACCGCTGGTATCCGTCCTCGAAAACCTGCTCGGGTTGCGGCGCGGTGAAAACCAAGCTGACCCTGTCCGAGCGGACCTACATCTGCACCGTCTGCGGCCTGACCCTCGACCGGGACGTCAACGCCGCACGTAACCTCGCCGCGCTCGCGGCTGAGGTGAACACCGCCGGGAGTGGCCCGGTGGCCGGACGTGGAGCCGACCGTAAGACCCGCCGAGGCGGGCCGGTGGCCGTGAAGCGTCAACCCGGCATCGCTTCGGCGAGCAAGACCGGGACCGTCCCACCGCAAGGCGGGACATCCAATCACATGCTCACCAAAGCATCATGAGAGGAA
>NZ_QGKS01000476.1 GCF_003172935.1 Micromonospora sicca
AAACCCTTGGCCCCACCTGCACCCCGGCGCATATCACGTCGGGACTGACGTGCTCCTACTGCCTCTCGGGGGGAACCGTGAAGATCGTTCCCGCTCCTCGCCGCCCGTCGTGACCTCACGGCCGGACAGCCCGTCTGCGTCCTGACGGATCTTTACCCTCGACTCGAAGAACAATATGCCACACCGCATAAGATGTCTAGTCGTTCCAGCCTAGATTTTCTGGCCGCCGGCCACCAGGGTGACTGGCCCGCCCGGGCCGGCCGCGTTGGCCGTGCTCACGCCCTCGACGCGGCACTCCGCAGGTCACCGCCGGCGAATACGGGCGAAGGCAAGCTTCACCATCGCCGTGGTTCTTGTCGGCGTCGCCGCGACGGCCATGCTCCCGCCCGCGTTCCTGGGGCGCGGGGCAGCCTGGCGACGATCACCACACTCAGCCATGGACGGCCGCGCCATGATCGAAGAGGCCGTGGGCGAGTGCCGGTGTACTGACGACGGCCACGTCGTGGCCATGTACAACGGGAGGGCCTGCCGGCCGTCCTGCAGCAGCGGCGAACCGAGGCCCCACGCCGGGTCCCCGACAACAAGGTCGACCGCCCACCCCATCGGCGCGGCCACGGCTTCCTATCGCGACGGGGCCGTCATCCGTCAACGCCAAACGCCGAGGCGGCCCTGCGAATGGGCATCGCGAGAAGCGGTGAGCGCGTGCAAGGCCTGCAGCCGCTCCTGCTGATCTTCAGCAAGCGAGCGCAGCCACATACAACTGCGACCAGCACAAAGGAAAAAGAGTTGTGAAGCAGCAGGTAATCAGCCTGCTGCTACGAATTGAGCATCGTCTTAGGAAACGGTACCTGCCGGCGGTTAGCCACGAGTGCCCAGGACTGCCCAGCCGCGCCCACCGCTGCCACCCGCCGTTGCCCCGACCGCTTGATGTGCGACAGGGGGTCTAGGGCCTAGCGGCAGGTCGGCGGAGCGTGAGCGCACGGATCTGCCGATGAGCGTGCATTTGATCATCGTCAGTTCCCATGAGGCTTCGGGATACGTCTGCCTTTATCCAGTCGACTGACTTGCTCATCGCTTGGGGAGCGCGCTCATTTGCGTGCGGCAGTTTCTGGGACATCAAGGCCGCGTTGGGTGTGATCTTGAGGGGGCTCCAGTAGATGGAGCGGTGGTGTCAACGGCGGCCTGCGAGGACATCCTGGGCGATGGCGTCTCGTTGGGCTGCCTCGCGTTCGGCCTGGGCCTGTTCCGCGGCAGCGCGCTTGTCGTACGCCGCACGCGCGGCGGGTCCGTTGCGTTGAGCGTTGGCAAGATCGAGACAGACTTGGACTGTGAAGTCGTCGAGCCGTCCTCGCCCGTGGCTGCCTCCGAAGTCGGCGTTCGCCGGGTTCCGGTTCCCACCGGAGGTGATCGTCGTCGCGGTCCGCTGGTACCTGCGGTTCAACCTGTCCTACCGCGACGTTGAAGAACTCCTCGTCGAGCGCGGCGTGGAAGTCGACCACGTCACCGTCTACCGATGGGTGCAGCGGTTCACCCCACTGCTGGCTGACGCCGCCCGCTTCTGCCGACACTCACCAGGCGACCGGTGGCACGTTGATGAGACGTACGTCAAAGTCAACGGGGTGTGGCGGTACGTGTACCGGGCGGTCGACCAGTACGGGCAAGTCATCGACGTGCTCGTCTCGACCCGCCGGGACGCCGAAGCCGCCCGGCGGTTCTTCCGACGGGCGCTGTCAGCGTTGAAGGTCAAGCCCACAGAGGTGGTCACCGACGCCGCCGCGGTCTATCCCGGCGTCCTCGACGAGCTGATCCCGTCCGCGTGGCACCACGTCGAGCAGTACGCCAACAACCCGATAGAAGCCGATCACAGCCAGCTGAAACACCGGTTGAGACCGATGCGCGGGCTACGAACCGAGCAGACAGCACAAGTGATCATCGCCGGACACGCCTTCATGCAGAACCTGCGCCGCGGACACTACGAACTCGCCGTCGACTCCCCGCCGGCAACGCGGGTGCCTGCGGCGTTCGCCGCCCTCGCCCTGGCGATCTGACCGCGGACCCGACGCCGGTTCACCGCGTCCGTTGATCCCACAACGCAACGGCGCCGGACGAGAAGTGGCCGAACCTGGCGCCGGTGCTGTCGACCAAGACGATCGACTGGGACCTGATCCGCCAGCAGTACGACCAGATCGTGAAGTACACCGCCGCCCTACGCCTGGGCACCGCCGAGGCCGAGCAGGTCCTGCGGCGCTTCACCCGCGGCGGGCCCAAGCATCCGACGTACCGGGCAATCGAGGAACTGGGCCGCGCGGTACGCACGGCGTTCATCTGCGACTACCTCGCCGACGCGAAACTGCGACGCGAGATCAATGACGGGCTCCAGGTCGTGGAGAACTGGAACTCCGCCAACCACGATCTGTTCTACGGCAAGGACGGCGACCTGACCGGCTCCGACAAGGAGTCCCAGGAGGTCTCGATGCTCGCCCTGCACCTGCTCCAGTCCGCGCTGGTGCACGTCAACACCCTGCTCCTCCAGGACATCCTGAGCGAGGAGAAGTGGCAGAGACGGCTCACCGACGCCGACAGGCGGGCCCTGTCCCCGCTGTTCTGGACTCACGTGAACCCCTACGGCCGGTTCGAGCTGGACATGAACTCCCACCTCGACCTCGCCGCCGCGGTGGCGGCCACGCTTCCCGGCCCCCGAACCCCGCCCGAGGCGGAAACCGCCCGATCGGCGGCTGAAGGTGCGACAGGGTCTGCATCCTGAAGACGCCTGCCCCGGCGTCGTCGGCGGACGGCTGGATCGTTGACCGGGGCGAGGGCGCCATCGGCGATCCGTCTGTTTCAGCCATCAGGAACGGTCGTACGGCGGCTCTCGATGAGATTGATCTTGGGCTGGGATGTGCCGGCGCCAGCAGGTCTGCGCCTTCACTTCCACGCCAGATGCCTCATTCAGGTGGCGAGACCCGGCGCTGGTCAGCCAGATGTGTTCGCAGGTCGAAGATGCCTTTTGCAACTTCTCGCGGGATTCCTGCGAGGCGTGGTAGAAGGTCCGCTCGATCATCCAGCACAGGGCGCGTGCCATCGCTGACGCTTGTTCTGGTTCGGTGCCGGCCTGAACGCCGGCTCGTTCCAGGACAGCGGTGATGGCCGTGATGAACAAGTCAGCCGTGTGGCTCCACAGCTCGCCGATCTCCGGCACGGTCAACGACAGGTCGATCGCCGTGCGCATGACCAGACCGTGCTCATCCCACAGCTCAACCGTGCGCTGCATGGCTGCTGCGATGGCCTGGCGCGGCTCGTCGGTCTCTGCAGTGGCCCGGGACCGCTCCCACAGATGCTCAACGGTCCGGGCCACGAGTGCCGTGACCACTTCTTGCTTGGAGCCGAAGTAGAAATACAGGGCGCCGCGCGTGATGCCAGCGCCCTGAGCTATGTCGCCGACAGTCATGGCGTCGTAGCCCTTTTGCACCAGCAGAGCCTCGCAGGTGTCCAGAATGGCCCGCTCCCGGACATCGCCCTTGCGTTCGGTGGCGCGCCGGCTCCGCGCAGAGTGGTGGCTGGGCATCAGAGCTGAGCACCCTCGGCAAAGTCGGTCGTACGGGAGAGGGGCTCCCATGCGCGGATGTCCTCGTCCACAGCCGTGCGCGCGGCAGTGACCAGTCGCAGCGCATCCGAGCCAAGGACGAGGTGGGCCGGCGGCTGGTCGACCGACGTGATGTGCACGACGGCGTCCCCAGCCTTGGCCGGATTACCCAGCTGATTCCCGCTGGCCTTCTGCCGCGCTTCACGGATAGGGGCGAACAGCTCGTCGTAGTCATCGATGGACTGCGCAGCGCGCGTCATGGACCGTCCGGCCCAGTCGGTGCGGAAGGAGCCGGGCTCGATCGCCGTCACGTGGATCCCAAACTGTGCGACCTCCTTGCCCAGTGCTTCCAGGATGCCTTCCAGGGCGAACTTGCTGCCGCAGTAGGCGGACATGCCGGGCACGGCCATGAGCCCGCCCATGGAAGTGACGGCCATCAGGTGTCCGCGGCGGCGCTGGCGCATGTGGGGCAGTGCTGCCTGCAGGGTGGCCACTGCCCCGAATACGTTGACCTCGAACTGCCGCCGCACCTCGGCCAGCGGGGTTTCCTCGAAGGTGCCCTCCAGGCCGTAGCCGGCGTTGGCGACGACGACATCCAAAGGACCGACGCTCTGCTCTACCTCCACGACCACACTCGACACGGCGTCGCCGTCAGTCACATCCAGGATGCGGCCGTGCGCGTACCCGGGTTTCAGCCCTTCGAAGACCCGCAGGTCCTCCTCGGAACGGACCGTTCCAACGACGGTGTGCCCGGCGGCCAGGGCAGCCTGGGCGAAGGCACGGCCGAGGCCCGTGCTGACGCCGGTGATGAGCCAGTTCTGCTTTTGCATTTGCTCCTCCAGAGGAGACCCGCGAGGGGCTGGGTTGCTCCCTCACCTCTAACTCTACACAACGTCGATTTTTATCATCGTTGCGTAGACTATGGCGTCACTCACGGCTCCGCCGACCGCCCCGTGGCGATCCTCTCCGAGCGAGAGCAAAGACTGGATGCGCGCAGCCCACTCACAAACGACCCTTTGCGCGAGCAAGATCGACAATTGGCCGCCGGACCCCGCTCGACCCTGTGGGGCTCGAATACCCGGTTCGACCGTCTGAAGTGCGGTTCTGTGCGGGCTTGAGCCCGGTGCAGCCGTCATGCTCGTGGTCATGAGCGCGTCGTTGGTGTACCTGCTGCCTCGCCAGGTCCT
>NZ_QGKS01000480.1 GCF_003172935.1 Micromonospora sicca
AAGCTGTAGACGGCGGCCCGGGTGAACGCTCGGGCCCGGGCCACCGCGCCGGAGCCGGCGGCGAGGATCTCGTAGTCGCGGGCGGTCACCGCGCGCTGCTGGGCGAAGAACTCGTACGGCCCGCGGGCCAGCGCGGCCTCCAGCGACTCCAGGTCCCGGCCGCCGCCGGCCCGCTCCGGGTTGTCCACCTTCAGCCCGGGCAGCGGGTCGCGCAGGCTGGTCAGCGTCCCGGCGGCGACGTTGCCGCCCGGCCCGCCGCCGCTGCGGTCCCAGAGCCGCACCTGCCGCCCGGCCGGTGGCACCGCCGCGACCGTCGCCGCCGGCCCGCCGCCCGGGCCGCCGGTTCCCGGGCCGGGCGCCCCCTCGGCACCCGGCCCGGTCACCGCCGCGGCCGGACCGGCGGGGGAGCGCAGGTCCAGCGCGGGGGCGAAGGTGACCACCCCGGAGGCCCGGTCGACCAGGTAGACCTTGGCCTGCGGGCCGAGCCCGGCGAAGCTGTCCACCGGCCGCCAGATCTCGAAGGTCCGCCCGTCGTGCTCCCGGGCCGCCGCGCCCAGCTCCACCGAGCCGGCCGGCACCTCCACGCCGAGCAGCAGGTCCAGCGGCTCGGCGGTGCGGGTCAGCGGGGCCTTCGCCGCGCGCAGCACCTGGCCGGGCTGGCCGGTGCCGGTGCCGAGCAGTTCCGCCTCGACCGGCTCGCAGTGGTGCAGGCGTACCGTCACCTCGGTCTCCCCGGCGGGCAGCAGCGCCGGCTCGGTGGTGACGAAGACGACGGGCCGGGGGTCGGCGCCGCGGGCGGCGGCGACCCGGGTCCCGGCCGGGATCCGGACCGCGCCGCGGTCCGGGCCGGTCCGGGTGAACCGGACGTCCGCCCAGGCCGCCGAGGGCGGGTGGCGGGTCACCCCGAGCAGGTTCAGGAACGCGACGTACGCCTTCTCCGGCAACTGGTTCAGCCGGTAGATCATCACCTCGGTCAGGTACGCGAACGCCTCCAGCAGCGCCATCCCGGGATCGTGCGCGGACAGATCCGTCCAGTCGGGGCAGGACTGGCGGATCCGTTCCCGCGCCTCGGTGACCAGGTCGAGGAAGGCGCGGTCGTCGAGGTGCGGCACCGGCAGCGTCATGACGGGTCTCCCTCGGCGCGGTCGTGGTCCGGCGGGTCGTCGTCGGGCAGCAGGTCGACGGAGAAGACCAGCTGGCCGGGGGAGAGGCTGGCGCGGACCCGGTAGTCGAGCCGGATGACGAGGCGCCACGGGTCGTCCGGGTCGGGTCCGGCGTCCACGTCGATCACCTTGACCCGCGGCTCCCACCGCCGGATCGCCTGCCGGACGTAGTGGATGGCCAGCCCGGCGGTGGTGTCGTCGTTGGGCGCGAAGACCAGCCGGTGCAGCCGGGACCCGTACCCGGGTCGCATCAGCCGCTCGCCGGGCGTGGTGGACAGCAGCAGGAACAGCGCCTGGCGTACCGTCTCGTCGCCGTCGGTCATGGCGAGCCCGCCGGCGGCGGTCAGCGCCAGCCCACCGGTGCGACCCGCGTCGAAGCCGGCGCCGACGAAGCGGAAGGCCGTCATGCGTCCGCCTCCAGGAAGGTCTGCCGCGGGTCGCGGACGGTGTGGTGGACCAGCCCCGGCGGGGTGCCGTCGGTGAGCCCGTCCAGGCTGTCCAGCACCACCCGGTGCCCGTCCACCCGCAGCCAGGCGCTGTAGCCGACACTGACCCGCAGGGTCTTGGCGCACGGCTTGATGGTCGGCCCGTAGTTGGGGCAGGCGGTGATGTCCCGCCCCTCCGGGTCGGCGTCGACCAGCACCGGCACGCCCCGCACGGTCACCCAGTGCTGCGAGGCGCGGTTGGCGACCCGACCGTCGTGGTCGCACACGATCAGCGAGTCGCGGTGGATCCAGCGCATCAGCCACCTCCGTGGGCGCGGGCGAGGGTGCGGGCCTGCGCCGCGGCGGTGTCGGCGTCCTCGGTCGCCTCCGCGCGCAGGAAGTCGACGGTCCGGGCGCGGACCACCATCGCCCGGCCGGGCGCGGAGAGCACCAGGTCGCCGGCCGCGTGCACGGTGGTCAGCTCCGGCCGCAGCTCCACGAAGCTGCCCCCGTCGGTGGCCAGCCGCAGCGTGCGGCCGTCGTCGTCGATGACGATCGACTGGCCGGTGCCGGTCTGCATCGACCAGCGCCGGGACCGCCCGTCGACGATCCCCGCGTCGTACGGCTCGATCGCGCCGAAGAGCGAGCCGAGGACGATCCCCGACGCCGGCTCCCCGCCGGGGAGCACCACCAGCACGGTGTCGTCCGGGTCGGGCAGTGCCACGATGCCCTTGCCCCGCCCCGCGCCCGGGCAGACCACCGCGAGCCAGCCGGCGTCCAGGTCCCCGTACGCGGGCAGGGTCAACCGGACCCGGCCGAGCCGGTCCGGGTCGTCGACGTCGGTGACCGTGCCGAGGGTGACCGTCGCCGGGACGGGCGCCGGGCTCGGCGGCGGGTCGGGCGGGACGGTGGCGAAGGCGGTCAGGTGGCCGTTCGCGTCCACGGTGTGCACCACCTCGGTGAGCACGTACACCCCGGCGACCGGCTCGGGAACCCCGGTGAGCCGGATCCGCCGGCCCGGGCGCAGCGCCGGGTCGCCCTCGGCCACCCCCTCGGCGGTGACCAGGGCGGCGACCCGGGCGTCCAACCCGGCCTGGGCCAGGGCGGCCAGCTCGTCGTCGCTGCGGCCGGGCTGGTCCACCGCCGTCCGTACGCCGTCCGCGCCCACCCCGCCCGGGTCCGGCGTCAGCGGGATGCGGCGGCCCGAGCGGGCCTCGCCCACCTGCTGCCGCAGCGGCTCGGCGCGCTGCGGGTGCCAGCCCAGCGCGGCGCTCTCCCCGCCGGCCCGGTCCAGGTTCTCCGCGATCCGCAGCGAGTGCACCGAGTCGCCCAGCGCCAGCGGCACCGGCTCGCCGTACCCGTCGAGGGTCAGCAGCCGCAACCGGTCCCCGTCGGCGGCGAGGTGCAGCCCGGCCCGCCCGGCCACCTCGCGCAGCAGCTCCAGGTCGGTGTGCCGGTGCTGGAGCAGCCGGTCCAGCCGGGGCCCGTCGGTCTCCGCGTCGACCGTCCACCCCAGGTCGGCGCAGAGTTCCCGGGCCAGGTCGGCGGCGGTCACCGACTCGAAGACCCGCAACTGCTGCCGCTTGCGCAGCCGGTGCAGCCCGTCGTACGCCCGGATCCGCAGCAGGGCCGTGCCGTCGCCGGCGTACTCCAGCTCGACGCAGGTGACCTCGCCGGTGAACAGGGCGTCCGGGTGGCCGTCCAGGCGGAGGTCGAGGGCGGCGCCGGGGCGGACCGGCGGGTCGAGGGCGACCGCGCCCGGGCCGGCGGTGAGGGTGACCTCGCACTGGGTCGGCTGGTCCAGCCGGGCGGCGACCCGGACCGCGCGCAGCCGCCGGGCGTCGGGCAGCGGCACGCCGTCCACGGTGACGGCGGGTGTCCGGGGCACGGTCGTCACGGCGCACCTCCCGACCCGGCGGCGGACGCGGTGACCGGGGGCACGGCGAGCGGGGTGCCGGCCGGCACGGTCAGCGGGTCGCTGATCCGGTTGTGCTCGGCGAGCAGCCGCCAGCGCAGCGGCGAGCCGAGCGCGTCGTGGGCGAGCAGGTCGAAGCGCACCCCCGACCAGCCGGGCTCGGCGGCGCCGTCCGCGGCGGCCACCACCGCCGAGCCGGGCGGGACGGTGGGGGTGCTCGCCGCGGCCAACTCCTCCTCGAAGCCCGCCCGGGCCGCCTCGGCGCCCTCCGCCACCCGGACCAGCTTCAGCCGCAGCCAGGACCGGCGCGGGGTACCGGTGAGGGTGAACGCGTCGAAGCGTTCCGCCACGGCCACGATGACGCCGGGCACGTTCCAGGTCTTGCCCCAGACCAGGCGGACCAGGGGCGGCCGCAGCCAGCCGTGCTCGGCGGTCGAGTTCTCCGCCAGCAGCCACAGTGGACGGGTCAGCGTCCGGACGTCCTCGGGGCGTACCTGGGCCTCGACGAAGTCCACGTCGAAGAGCAGGTCCAGGACCAGTTCGGTACGGCCGCCGCCGGTGAAGACCAGCGGGTCGTCGGCGAGGCCGGCCCCGGTGAGCTGACCGTCGGCGCCGCCCCGGGGGCGTACCCCGGCCAGCCGGGTGACCTGCACGGTCTCCGGGTTGAGCAGGCAGTCGACCCGGGTGCCGGACTCGTCCACGAGGAAGGCGACGCGTTCCATCAGCCAGCCGCCTGTTCCCGGTCCAGCCGGCGCCGGTGCGCGGCGTCGCCGGCGGGTGCGGCCGGCGCCCACAGCTTCCGGTCGTCGGGCAGCGCCGGCCACGGATCACGCGGGTGTTCGCCGGCCCGCGGCAAGCCTGTCCCGGCCGGCCATGACGGCCCGGCCGGCGGTACCCCGGGCGGGGCGGATCGGGTCGCCTCGGCCGGCAGCTCGGGCCAGGCACCGGCGGTGGGCGCGGGCGGCGTCCCGGCCGGCCCCGTCCACCGCCAGTTCCACTCCTCACCCGGGCCGCGGGGGCGGACCGACGCGGGTTCCCTCGGGGTCTGGGCGGTGTCGGCGTCGACGGCCGGGCCCGGCGGGTGACTGCCGGAGGAGTGCCGCCCCGCCGGCTCCCCGTCCGGGCGAGGGACGCCCGGATTCCGGTGCGGTTGTTGTCGCTGGAACGACGACGACCGCGCCCGCAGAGCCTGGACG
>NZ_QGKS01000413.1 GCF_003172935.1 Micromonospora sicca
GTCCGGCAGCGCTGCCGGACCGGCAGCACGGCCGGACCGGCAGCGCCCTGGACCGGCGGCGCGGCCAGCGCGGCCGGAGCACCGGACCGGCCGGAAGCCCGGCCGGAGAGCGCCCAACTGGGCGGTTGACCGGCGGGAAGCGGGGTAACCGCGCGGGGATCGGCCGACGGGAGGGGGCGAGACGAGGTGACGGAGCCCGCGCCGCCGCACCGGCGACCGGAGGAGGAGAACCCGCGGCACGGCCGGCTGCACGCCCGGCCGGCCCCGCCGGTGACCCGGGGCGCCACCGGCCAGACCACGCTGGCCGCGCCGGGCGGTGGCCCGCCGGCGCTGCTGTACGCCCCGGCCGGCGACGGGCCGTACCGGGTGGTGGTGCTGCTGCACGGGGCCGGCGGGACGGCCCAGCAGGGGCTCGACCTGCTGCTGCCGCTGGCGGACACCCACCGGCTGCTGCTGCTCGCCCCGCAGGCCACGGCGAGCAGCTGGGACCTGATCGTCGAGGGGTTCGGCCCCGACGTGGCCCGGATCGACGAGCTGCTCCGCACGGTGTTCGGGGCGTACCCGGTGACCGAGGTGGCGGTCGGCGGCTTCTCCGACGGCGCGTCGTACGCCCTGTCCCTGGGCCTGACCAACGGCGACCTGGTCGACGCGGTGCTGGCCTTCTCCCCGGGCTTCGCCGCGCCGCTGGTGACCCACGGCCGGCCGCGCGCCTTCGTCTCGCACGGCACCGACGACCGGGTGCTGCCGGTGGACGTGTGCAGCCGGCGGCTGGTCCCCCGCCTGCACACCCTGGGCTACCCGGTGGAGTACGCCGAGTTCGCCGGCGGTCACGAGGTGCCGGCGGAGATCCGGCAGCGGGCGGTGGCCTGGCTCGCCGGCTGACGCCGGTCAGGCGGGTCCGGTGACCGCGGCGTCCACCCGGCCCAGCACGGTGGCGTCGTCGTCCCCGCCCACCCCGCCGAGCAGGTCGATCGCGGTGGCCCGGAGCTGCCCGATGATCATGGCGAGCGGGAGGGTCTGGCCGGGGGTGAAGAGCCGCCCGGCGACCCGGACCGCCGCCAGCGCCGCCGCGTCGGCCCGCTCGGCGTGCCGGTCGGCGGCGCCGTCCTGCCCGCCCAGGTCGGCGGCGAGCGCGTCGCCCGCCGCGCGGAACGCCTCCGCCAGGGTGCGGACCGCGGCGCCCAGGTCGGCCGGCGCGGGCGCCGGTCCGCGGACCAGGGTGACCGCGGCCCGGGCGAGCACCCGCACGTTGCGGACCGCATAGTCGATCTGCCGGATCGAGCCCTCCACCGAGCGGAGCCGCCCGATGTGGCGGCGTCGCCGCAGGTTGAGCCGGAGCGCCTCACCCGCGGCGAGCACCGCGCCGCGCAGCCGCTCCACCCCGGCGTCCGCGTGCCGGGCCCGGTCCAGCGCGGCCAGCGCGGCCGCCTCGTCGCCCCGGTCGAGGGCCACCGCGATCTCGTCGAGGAGCCCGGCCAGTTCCTGGAAGGTCTGCCGGAACTCGGCGACCAGCGGCGCCAGCGGCCGCCGGGCGTCGACGAGCTGGCTCGCCGCGACGGCCACCGCGCCGCCGATCAGCGCGTCGACGAACCGGAACGGGATCAGCGACTCGGTCGGCGGCGCCACCACCACCAGGTAGAGCGCCGAGACGGCGGCCTGCACCACGGAGACCGAGCTGGCGCCGAGCGCCACCGCCAGGGCGACGGTCAGCAGGATGACGGTGAAGACCGTCCAGGTGGTGCGCGGACCGAGCGCCTGGACGACCAGGTCGGCGACGAGCACCCCGGCGGCCACCCCGAGCAGCACCTCCACGGCCCGGCGCATCCGCTGGCCCCGGGCCTGGCCGAGCACGATCAGCGCGGCGGCCGGGGCGAAGAACGGCTGCGGATGGCCGACCAGCCGGGTGGCCAGGACCCAGGCGACGGTCGCCGCGAGGGTCGCCTCGACCACCGGCAGCCAGCCCCGCCGCAGCCGCCCCGCGGCCTCGGGGAACCAGCCCTTCCGTGCCATCGTCGCCTCCTCATCCGCCGGACCGATCCACCCATGGTGCTCCGGGGCGGCCCGAGCGGCAGCGCTCGGAACCGTCTCGCGCCGGTGAAGGTGATCACCTTTCCGCATACCGGCGACGTCGCGGCCGGCCGGCCCGCGCGCGGCGAGCCGGCCGGCCCGCCGCGAGCCGGCCTGCCGGGCACGAGCGGTCGCGCCGACCGGTCGAGCGGCCACAGTGGAGACCCCCGAAAGGTCGAGGCGCACCGGAACCTGCGCGCACGGCTACGATCTGCCGCATGGATCCGCTCACCGGGCTGCTCGACGGCCCGCGGGCGCGGGGCGCGTTCCTGCTCCGGTCGCTGCTCGATCCGCCGTTCGCGCTCCGCATCGAGGACCGGGCGCCGCTGACCGTGGTCGCGGTGGTGCGCGGGTCGGCCTGGGTCGTCCCCGACGGCGGCGACCCGGTGCCGGTGCGGCCCGGTGACGTGACGGTGCTGCGCGGGCCGGACGGTTACACGGTGGCCGACGATCCGAACACGCCCCCGCAGGTGGTGATCCATCCGGGGCAGCGCTGCACCACCCTGTACGGCGAGCCGCTCACCGAGACGACGGGGCTGGGCGTCCGCACCTGGGGCACCGGCCGGCCGGGTCGACCGTGCTGCTGACCGGGACGTACCCGCAGCCCGCCGAGGTCAGCCGGCGGCTGCTCGCCGCCCTGCCGGCCGCGCTGACGGTGCGCGCCGAGGAGTGGCCGACCCCGTTGGTGAGCGTGCTGGCGGAGGAGGTCGGCCGGGACTCCCCCGGCCAGGCGGCCGTCCTCGACCGGCTGCTCGACCTGGTGCTGATCACCGCGCTGCGGACCTGGTTCGACCGCCCCGGCGCCGCCCCCGCCTGGTACACGGCGGCCGGCGATCCGGTGGTCGGCCCGGCACTGCGGCTGCTGCGCGACGACCCGGCCCCCGTGGACGGTGGCCCGGCTGGCCGCCGAGGTCGGGGTGTCCCGGGCCGCCCTGGCCCGCCGCTTCACCGAGCTGGTCGGCGAGCCACCGATGACGTTCCTGACCGGCTGGCGGCTGGCGCTCGCCGCCGACCTGCTCCGCGAGCCGGACGCGACGCTCGCCGCGGTGGCCCGCCAGGTCGGCTACGGCAGCCCGTTCGCGCTGAGCACGGCGTTCCGGCGGGAACGCGGGGTGAGCCCCCGCGCCCACCGGGAACGGTCCACGGCGGCGTGACCGCCCGGCTCGACCGCCGGTGCGGGGCGCGCGTCGGTCCGGGCCGGCGGCGTCAGTCGGCGGCGAGGCGGGCGTACTCCGGGGAGGCCAGGAACCGGGTGAGCAGCTCCGCCGTGCCCGGGGTGTACGGCCGGCCGTCGAAGAGCTCGGTCGGGTCGGTGAAGACGATCGCGGCGCCCTCGCCGAGCACCACGTCCCGCTGCCCGGCCCCCGTCGCGCCGCAGAAGTAGTGCTTGACCCGGTCGATCTCGGGCAGCTCCTGGGTGGCGAAGAGCCGCAGCTCCCCGTCGGGGCGCAGCCCGGTCTCCTCCCACAGCTCCCGCAGCGCGGTCTCGTCGATGGTCTCCCCCGGCTCCCAGTGCCCGCCCGGAAGGCCCCAGACGTTCGGGTGGTGCGGGGCGTGCGCGTCGCGGAGCTGGAGCAGCAGCCGCCCGGCGCGGTCGACCAGCAGGACACAGGCGATCGGGTGCATCGGGCCAACCTACTGCCCGACGTCCGCCGCCGCGGTCCCCGGCCCGGCCGGGCCCGGTCGGCCCTGCCGCGCGGCCGCTGACCCTCGGACGAGCAATGATCTCCGTCTCGAATTCCGAAAGGGGCAACCCTTCAGAATATCGATCACACGCGTTTTCCGGGCTCGGCCGAAAGGGACGGTGGGCCGGTAAGATCGGCGACAGCCTTGTGACTGATCGCTGACTGCTGGACGTGATGGCGATCACACACACTGTGCCCATGAATACGAGACTCGGCCGTGGTCGGGCATTCCGCCTCGCGGTGTGTCTCGCCCTCGTGGCGGCGCTGAGCGGGTGCATGCAGCTCAACCTCGGGCTGACCGTGAACGCCGACGACACGGTCGACGGCCAACTCCTGCTGACCGCCGAGAAGTCCCTGCTCAGCCAGCGCAAGGGCGGCATACCGACGGCCTTCGCCGAGCTGCGGCAGAACATCCCCACGCTCCCTGCCGGCACCGAGAGCCGGTACGAGGACTCCCGCTTCTACGGCATTCAGATCGCGTACCGGGAAAAGCCGCTGGCGGAATTCACCAGCGAGAGCGTGAATCTGGTCCGGGACGGCGATCTCTACCGCTTCACCCTTCCGCTCGACCCCAAGAAATACGGCGGAAAGGTGGCCGAGCAGGATCCGCGGAACCAGCAGGCGTTCATGCAGTTGATGTCGTTCGAGATATCGGTGACCTTCCCGGGTCGGGTGATCGACAGCAACGGCACGGTCAACGGGCGGTCGGTGAGCTGGAAGGTGGTCGCCAACCAGCCCAAGCCGCCGGAGCTGCGCGCGGTGGCCGAGGCGCCGCCGAAGCCGTCCGCCTCCGGCGCGGGCGCCGCCGCACCGGCCGGGGACGGCTCGTCCTTCCCGTGGCTGCCGGTGGCCGGCGGCGTGCTCCTCCTCCTGCTGCTGGTCGCCGTGGTCGTCGTACTCCTGCTCCGCCGACGCCGCCCGGCCACCGCGGGCC
>NZ_QGKS01000356.1 GCF_003172935.1 Micromonospora sicca
GGGTGAGGATCGGGGGATGAGCGGAGTCGAAGGGGCCGGGGTCGTGCCGCCGCACGGCGGCACGATGCGGGAGTTGCTGCGGGTGCGGCCCGAGGGCGGCGCGGTGGACCTGGGGGCGCTCGACCCGCGCTCGACGCCGGGGCTGCCGGCGGCGGCGGGCAGCGGGAAGCGGCGCAGGGCGTGGGCCCACGAGCAGGTCGAGCTGCTCGGCGCCGACCTGGGCCGGCAGCAGGAGATGCTGTACGCGTCGGCGAAGGGCGCCGCCGGCCCGGATGCGCCGACCAGCGCTCCGACGGCGGCGGACGCCCACCTCGACGGCGACCGGCCGCGCCGGGTGCTGCTGGTGCTCCAGGCGATGGACTGCGGCGGCAAGGACGGCACGATCAAGCGGGTGGCCGGCGCGATGAACCCGCTCGGCCTGCACATCCGCTCGTTCGGGCCGCCCAGCGCGGAGGAGCTGCGGCACGACTTCCTGTGGCGGATCCGCGGGGCCCTGCCGCCCCCCGGTTACGTCGGGATCTTCAACCGCTCGCACTACGAGGACGTGCTGATCGCCCGGGTCGGCGCGCTGGTCGACGAGGCCACCTGGCGGGCCCGGTACGACGAGATCAACGCCTTCGAGCGGGAGCTGGCCGACGGCGCGGTGACCCTGGTGAAGGTGATGCTGCACATCTCGTACGCGGAGCAGGGCGAGCGGCTGATGGAGCGGCTGACCGACCCGCGCAAGTACTGGAAGTACAGCCCCAGCGACCTGGAATCGCGGGCCCGCTGGGACGACTACCAGGCGGCGTACGCCGACGCCCTGGCCCGGTGCGACGCGGACGACGCGCCCTGGTTCGTGGTGCCGGCGGACCGCAAGTGGTACCGGGACTGGGCCGTCGCCCACCTGCTCCGGGAGACGTTCGGCGGACTTCACCTGGGGTATCCGGCTGCCGGTTTCGACGTGCAGCGGGAGCGCCAGCGGTTGCGGAGCGGGGACGAGGGGCTGAAGGTGAACGGCAGGTGAACGAGCGGTGAATCCGGCCTGACCAGGGGTGGGCCGGGGAATGCCCGCTCCCGCCGTGTCCTTAGCATGCCCAGAGCAGGCGCCCGGGGGCGTCGGCCACCCTTCCACCGACACGACGAGGTCCGTGCTGTGAAGTTTTCCTTCCGTCCCACCGAGGGCGCCTTCTACGAGCTCTTCACCAGGGCCGCGCAGAACCTGGTGCGGGGTACCGAGCTGCTCAACGAGCTGGCCCTGCCCGGCGTCGACGTCCAGTCGGTCAGCGAGCGGCTGACCGAGGTCGAGCACGACAGTGACCAGATCACCCACCAGCTGTACAAGAAGATCAACTCCACCTTCATCACCCCGTTCGACCGGGAGGACATCTACCGGCTGGGCTCGCTGCTCGACGACGTGATGGACCACCTGGAGGCAGTCGGCAACCTGCTCTACCTGTATGGCCTGACCAAGCTCCCCGCGCTGCCGCGCGAGCTGCACGAGCTGGTGAACGTCCTCGACCTGCAGGCCAAGCTGACCGCCGAGGCGATGCCCCGGCTGAAGTCGATGAAGGATCTCGAGGAGTACTGGATCGAGTGCAACCGGCTCGAGAACGACGGCGACCAGGCGTACCGGATGCTGCTGGTCCGGCTCTTCTCCGGCGAGTACGACGCGCTCACCGTGCTGAAGATGAAGGAGGTCGCCGACGAGCTGGAGGCCGCCTGCGACGCCTTCGAGCACGTGGCGAACACCGTCGAGACCATCACGGTCAAGGAGTCCTGATCCTGTGACTCCCGAACTCATCGCCGTGCTGGCGGTGATCGCGGTGGCCCTGGCGTTCGACTACACCAACGGCTTCCACGACGCCGCCAACGCGATCGCGACCAGCGTCTCGACCCGGGCGTTGACGCCCAGGATCGCCCTGCTGCTGGCCGCCGTCGGCAACTTCGTCGGCGCGCACTTCGGCGCCGGCGTGGCCAAGACCGTGGGCGACGGCCTGGTCACGCTCCCGACCGGCGTGGCCAGCCTCGGGGTGGTCTTCGCCGGGGTGCTCGGCGCCATCGCCTGGAACCTGATCACCTGGTACTTCGGCCTGCCGTCGTCCTCCTCGCACGCCCTCTTCGGCGGCCTGGTCGGGGCGACCCTGCTGGCCACCGGCGGCGTGGTCCAGTGGGCCAACATCGGCGAGAAGGTCATCCTCCCGATGATCCTGTCGCCGATCGTCGGCCTCACCCTCGGCTACCTGCTGATGCTGGCCATCCTCTGGCTCTTCCGGAAGGGGCAGCCGGGCAAGCTGAACCGCGGTTTCCGCTGGGCGCAGACCCTCTCGGCGGCGGCCATGTCGGTCGGCCACGGCATGCAGGACGCCGCGAAGACCATGGGCATCGTGGTGCTGGCCCTCTACACCGGTGGCTTCCAGGACGACAAGACGCACATCCCGGGCTGGGTCTTCTGGACCTCGGCGACCATGCTGGCACTGGGCACGTACGCCGGTGGCTGGCGGATCATCCGGACCCTGGGCCGCAAGATCATCGACCTGGGCCCGCCGGAGGGCTTCGCCGCCGAGACGGTGGCCAGCGCGGTGCTCTACTTCAACGCCCTCGTGCTGAAGGCGCCGATCTCCACCACCCACACGATCACCTCGGCGATCATGGGGGTGGGCGCGACCAAGCGGCTCTCCGCGGTCCGCTGGAACGTCGCCGGCAACATCGTGATCGCCTGGATCATCACGTTCCCGGCCGCCGCGGCGATCGCCTGCCTCTCCTACCTGGTGGTCCGGCCGCTGTTCTGACGCGCCGACCGCCCGTCGAGGGGCCCCCTGCCACGGCAGGGGGCCCCTCACGCGTGGTCGGCGGGTTTGCTGCCCCGGCAGTGGGCCTTCACGGGTAGTCGACCCCGATCCGCTCCCGGATCCCGTCCAGCAGCGCCATCACCTCCAGCGTCGTGGCGTGCGGGACCAGCGGGCTCTCGGTCAGCCCGGCGGCCAGGCAGCGCTGCACCTCGGCGGCCTCGTGCTGGTAGCCGCCGCCGGTCAGGTCGGCGGGAATGGTCTCCGGTTCGGTCCCGAGCCGGTGCAGCACGGCCGAGCCGGGCCGGTAGAAGGGCTCGGGCAGGTCGACGCGGCCGGTGGTGCCGGTGATCGAGGCGGTGATCGCGGTCGCGCCGACCATGCCGCAGCTCAGCGTGGCGACCGCGCCCGAGTCCCAGCCGAGCACGATGCCGGTGTTCTCGTCCACGCCCTCCGGCCCGAGCCTGGCCCAGGCGTGCACGTGCTGCGGCACGCCGAGCAGCAGGTGGGCCAGGCTCAGCGGGTACACGCCGAGGTCGAGCAGCGCGCCGCCGCCCAGCGTCCGGGCCCGCATCCGATGCTCGGGCGGGAACGGCCCGGCCACCCCGAAGTCCGCCCGCACGCTGGTCACCTCCCCGATCGCGCCGTCCGCGATCAGCTCCACCACGCGCAGGATCAGGGGGTTGGTCCGCATCCACATGGCCTCCATCAGGAAGACCCCGCGGGCCCGGGCCGTCTCCACCAGCTCGGTGCTGGTGACCAGGTCCAGCGTGCACGGCTTCTCCACCAGCACCGCCCGCCCGGCGGCCAGGCAGGTCATGGTCGCCTCGTGGTGGGCGGCGTGCGGGGTGGCCACGTAGATCACGTCCAGGTCCGGGTCCGCGGCCAGGCCCGCCCAGGAGCCGTACGCCCGGGGGATGCCGTGCCGGGCGGCGAACAGCTCGGCGCTCGCCGGCGTACGCGAGCCGACCGCGACCAGTTCGGCTCCCGGCACCAGCCGCAGGTCCTCGGCGAAGCGGCCGGCGATGTGCCCGGTGGCCAGGATTCCCCAACGCGTCATGCCGGCACGCTATCCCGGCCCGCCCGGACGCCGGGAGGATGATCCACCGGTCGGGAACTAGGCTCGCGGGATGACGATCGACGGCTTCACCGCACCCCCCGCCCTGGTGGAGCACGCCCGGCGGTTCCGCGCCGAGGGCGGCACCCCGGCGGTGCCCCGGGTCGCGGCCACCGTGCTGCTGCTCCGGCCCGCCGGCGCCGACTTCGAGGTGTACGTCATCCGCCGGGTCGCCGCGATGGCCTTTGGCGGCATGTACGCCTTCCCCGGCGGCGGGGTGGACCCCTCCGACTCCCAGATCCACCTGGACTGGGCCGGCCCGGAGCCGGCCGAGTGGGCCACCCGCCTCGGGCAGCCGCCGGACGCCGCCCAGGCGGTGGTCTGCGCCGCCGCCCGGGAGGTCTTCGAGGAGGCCGGCGTGCTGCTGGCCGGCCCGGACGCCGCGATCGTGGTGGGTGACGTCAGCGGCGACGACTGGGAGACCGCACGACAGGATCTGGAGGGCCGCCGGGTGGGCTTCGCCGACCTGCTCGCCGGGCGGCGGCTGACGCTCCGCTCCGACCTGCTGCTGCCGTGGAGCCGGTGGATCACGCCGGAGTTCGAGCCGCGCCGCTTCGACACGTACTTCTTCGTGGCCCTGCTGCCGGAGGGGCAGCGGACCCGGGACGTCTCCGGCGAGGCCGACCACACCATGTGGGTGCGCCCGGCGGACGCGCTGGCCCGCGCCGAGGCCGGCGAGCTGACCATGCTGCCCCCCACGCTGGTCACCCTGGCCCAGGTGGCGGCGGCCGGCGACCTGGCCGGCGTGGCCCGCGCCGCCGCCGCCCGCGACGCCGCCACCCCGATC
>NZ_QGKS01000194.1 GCF_003172935.1 Micromonospora sicca
GTGTGCAGCAGGGCCGTGCGGGAGGTGCGGGCGGCGGCGGGATCCTCCTCGTGGGCGTACGCGAGGGTGGGGTCGACCAGTTGCACGGCGTGCACCAGCAGGTCGCCGGTGAGCAGCAGGCGCTCGTCGCCGGAGTCGACCAGCACCGACTGGTGGCCGGGGGTGTGGCCCGGGGTGCTCAGCACGCGTACCGCCGGGGTCAGCGGGGTGTCGCCGTCGACCACCCGGAGCCGGCCGGCGGCGCGCAACGGGCCGACCAGCCGGGCCGGCAGCTCGGGGTGGAACGACTCCAGCGCGTCCAGCTCGGTCCGCTGCACCAGGTATTCGGCGTTCGGAAAGTAGGGGCGGCCCGGCGTGCCGGTCACCGCCCAGCCGATGTGGTCGCTGTGCAGGTGGGTCAGCACCACGGTTCGCACGTCGGCGGGATCGACGCCGGCGGCGGCCAGTTCCGCCGGCAGCCGGCCCGGCACCGGCGCCCAGCTCGCGGCGGGCGAGTCGGCCGGGCCGATGCCGGCGTCGACCAGCGTCACCGGCCCATCGTCGTCACGGACGGCGAAGCTGCGGAACTGCAGCCACCACTCCCCGTCGGCGGTCACCGACCCGGGATCGCGCCGGTCGGCCTCGCGCCACTGCGCCTCGGTGGCGTCGGGGAACGCCTCGGCGCGGGGCTGGAAGAACGGGCCCTCGCCGTCGGTGAGGGCGGTGACCGTGATAGACCCGAGGGTGCGGCTCAGTGGCATCCGGTGATGCTGCCAGTGGTTTCCTGCGCCGTGCACCCCGATTCCCGGGCGACCGAGGCCGGCTGGGGCACCCCGGTCAGTTTCCAGTACGCTCGTACTGCTTGAGCACGTGTCCCCCGAGAGGAGCGCCGGCCGATGGCGAAGATCAAGGTAAACAACCCGGTCGTGGAAATCGACGGCGACGAGATGACCCGGATCATCTGGAAGCAGATCCGGGAGCAGCTGATCCTGCCCTACCTCGACGTCGACCTGCACTACTACGACCTGTCGATCCAGCACCGCGACGAGACCGACGACCAGGTCACCGTCGACGCCGCCAACGCCATCAAGCAGCACGGCGTGGGCGTCAAGTGCGCGACCATCACCCCGGACGAGGCCCGGGTCGAGGAGTTCGGCCTGAAGAAGATGTGGCGGTCGCCGAACGGCACCATCCGCAACATCCTCGGCGGCGTCGTCTTCCGCGAGCCGATCATCATGTCCAACGTGCCGCGGCTGGTCCCCGGCTGGACCAAGCCGATCATCATCGGCCGGCACGCCCACGGTGACCAGTACAAGGCCACCGACTTCGTCGTCCCCGGCCCGGGCACGGTGACCATCACCTACACCCCGGCCGACGGCGGCGCCCCCATGGAGATGGAGGTCGCCAACTTCCCCGGCGGCGGCATCGCCATGGGCATGTACAACTTCGACGAGTCGATCCGGGACTTCGCCCGGGCCTCGTTCCGGTACGGGCTGGACCGCAACTACCCGGTCTACCTGTCCACCAAGAACACCATCCTCAAGGCGTACGACGGCCGGTTCAAGGACATCTTCGCCGAGGTGTTCGAGAACGAGTTCAAGGCCGAGTTCGACGCCGCCGGCATCACCTACGAGCACCGGCTGATCGACGACATGGTCGCCGCCGCGCTCAAGTGGGAGGGCGGCTACGTCTGGGCCTGCAAGAACTACGACGGTGACGTGCAGTCCGACACCGTCGCGCAGGGCTTCGGCTCGCTCGGCCTGATGACCTCGGTGCTGCTCTCCCCGGACGGCCACACCGTCGAGGCGGAGGCCGCGCACGGCACGGTCACCCGGCACTACCGGCAGTGGCAGAAGGGCGAGAAGACCTCGACCAACCCGATCGCGTCGATCTACGCCTGGACCCGGGGCCTGGCCCACCGGGGCAAGCTGGACGGCACCCCGGCGGTCACCGAGTTCGCCAACACCCTGGAGCAGGTCATCGTCGACACCGTCGAGGGTGGCCAGATGACCAAGGACCTCGCGCTGCTCATCTCGCGGGACGCCCCGTGGCTGACCACCGACGAGTTCATGAACGCGCTCGACGAGAACCTGGCGCGCAAGATCAACGCCTGATTCCGCCCCGCGTCACCGACCGAGCCCGCCGGCACCCGCCGGCGGGCTTCGTCGTACCCGGGGGCGACGTGCGCGTCGGCCGTGGTGGCGCCGGTGACCGTCGCGGCGTCACCCCGTGGGGGTGCGGGTCGTTGAGCTGGGTGGACGTGATGCCAGTCCCGTCCAGGAAGGTTGACCGCGGTCGCCTCGCGGCCCGAGTGCCGATCAGCCAGCCTTCCCGGCTGTCGCGCACAGCCAGCCGTCCCTTCCCTGCGGGGGGCCCTGTCCCGGGCCCCCCGCGCCCTGTCTCCCGCCTCTCCCGCCTCTGCCGGCAGCCGCCCCGCGTCGGCGCCTGGGCTCATGATCCACTCGCGTTGCGGCAGGTGGCGGTGTCCCGGTCGTCCGACACCGCCACCTCGCGCAGCTCAGGTGGACCATGCCGGACCGGACCGGACCGGGCCGGGCCACGGGCCGAGGTCAGGCGGCGCGGAGGAGTTCGGCGGCCCGCTCAGGGGCGATGTCGTTGATGAAGACGCCCATCCCGGACTCCGAGCCGGCCAGGTACTTCAGCTTGTCCCTGGCGCGGCGGATGGTGAACAGCTGCAGGTGCAGGTGCCCCAGCTCGCGGTCGATCCGCACCGGCGCCTGGTGCCAGGCCGCGATGTACGGCATGGGCAGGTCGAACAGCCCGTCGAAGCGGCGCAGCACGTCCAGGTAGAGCGGCCCGAACGCGTCCCGCTCGGCGTCGTCGAGCGCCGGGATGTCCGGCACCGGCCGGTGCGGGGCGACGTGCACCTCGAACGGCCAGCGGGCGGCCGCCGGGACGTACGCGGTCCAGTGCTCGTTGCTCGCCACCACCCGCTCCCCGGCGGCCCGCTCGGCGGCGAGCACGTCGGCGTAGAGGTTGCCGCCGGTCCGCTCGGCGTGCCGCCGCGCGGCGGCCAGCATCGACCGGGTCCGCGGCGTGACGAACGGGTACGCGTAGATCTGGCCGTGCGGGTGGTGCAGGGTCACGCCGATCTCCACGCCCCGGTTCTCGAACGGGAAGATCTGCTCCACCCCGGGCAGCTCACCCAGCGCGGTGGTCCGGTCGGCGAGCGCGTCCAGCACGGTCCGCACCCGGCGCGGCGGTAGACCGGCGAAGGAGGCGTTGTGGTCGTCGGTGAAGCAGACCACCTCGCACCGGCCGCGCCCCGGGCGGACCGGGGTGAACGGGGTGATCTCCGCCGGCTCCTCGGCCACCCGCTGGCTCAGTGCCGGGAAGCGGTTCTCGAAGACCGCCACGTCGTAGTCGGGGGCCGGGATCTCGCTGAGCCGGTCGGCGGTCGACGGGCAGAGCGGGCACTGGTCGGCCGGGGGCAGGAAGGTGCGGGTCTGCCGGTGCACCGCCACCGCCACCCACTCGTCGGTGAGCGGGTCGAAGCGCAGCTGGGACGCGGGCGGCGGCGGGAGGAGGTCGCGGAGGTCCGGCCGGTCGCGGACCGCGTCGTCCCGCTCGTCGAAGTAGATCAGCTCACGGCCGTCGGCCAGCTCGATCTGCGTACGCTTCACTCCGCCGCCTCCTCCGTGAGCCGCCCCGTGGCCCGCACAATCACCAGCTCACCCACCTTCTCGTCGAGTACCCGTCGTGCTTCCGGCGCCAACCGGTCGTCGGTGACCAGCACGTCCGCGGCGTCCAGACCGACGATGGAGGAGATCCCCACCGTGCCCCACTTGGTGTGGTCGGCGAGGACGACCAGCCGATCGGCGGCCGCCACCAGGGCCCGGTCGGTGTCCGCCTCCATCAGGTTGGGCGTGGTGAAGCCGGCCCGCTCGCTGATCCCGTGCACGCCGAGGAAGAGCAGGTCCAGGTGGAGCGAGGCGATCGCGGCCACGGCCAGCGGGCCGACCAGCGCGTCGGAGGGCGTACGGACACCGCCGGTGAGCACCACCGTCTGGTCCGGCCGCCCGCCCACGTGCAGGATCTCGGCCACCGGCAGCGAATTGGTCACCACGGTCAGCCCCGGCACGTCGACCAGGCGGCGGGCCAGCTCCGCGGTGGTCGTACCAGCCGACAGGGCGATCGCGGCGCCGGGGCGGACCAGCTCGGCGGCGCGGTTGGCGATCGCCGCCTTCTCCGCCGACTGGCGGACCGCCTTGGCGTGGAAGCCGGGTTCGTCGGTGGAGCTCGGGCCGGTCAGCGTGGCGCCGCCGTGCACCTTGGCGAGGAGGCCCTGCTCGTGCAGCGTCTCCAGGTCCCGCCGGATGGTCATGTCGGAGACGCCGAACTCGGCGGCCAGCTCGGTGACCCGCACGCCGCCGGCGCTGCGGACCCGATCCAGGATGGCCGTCTGCCGCTGCCGCGCCAGCATCCGTCGCACCTCCGGGGTCCCGCGACCACGTGTCCACGCGGTCGAACGTGTTCCAACAAAGATGAACACTAGCGCGCAGAAGGTCACGACGGAAGGAATGCCGCTGCAGACGACGCCGCCGCCCGTCCCCGCCGGCCGGTCGACGAGCGGACCGGGGCGGGAAGCGGGCGGCGGCGGGGCCGAACGGGAGG
>NZ_QGKS01000481.1 GCF_003172935.1 Micromonospora sicca
CCGCCCACCCTCCGCCCCGTTCCGTCTCCCCTCCGTCACCGGCCCGTCTCCCGGCCGCGAGCGCTCCACGCGCTGCCGGGGTCGGCGCGGACCCGGCGGGGTAAGCACTTACGGGTGCGGGGGCCGCCGATCCTCCTGGCGACCGAGGGCGCGGTGGGCGGCCCCTCCTACCGTTGAACGCAGCGCGGCGGATCGCCGCAGAGTGGGAGTACGACGATGAGTCGCAAACTGGTCCGGCCCCGTGAGGGGCGCATGCTCGCCGGTGTCTGCGCCGGCCTGGCGCAGCGGTTCGGCGTGTCGGCCGGCATGATCCGGCTGCTGTTCCTGCTGTCGCTGCTGCTGCCCGGCACCCAGGTGATCGTGTACCTGGTGCTGTGGATCCTGATGCCGAACGAGGACCGCTACGCCGCGACCCGCTACTGATTCCCTGGTGACCGAACGCGACGCGCCCGCCCCGAGCCGGGGCGGGCGCGTCGGCGTACGCGGTCAGGGGGCGGTGTAGGTGACCGTCACCTTTTCGTAGCCCAGCGAGCGCAGCAGCCCTTCCAGCATCTTGCGGGTGTTCTCCTCGGCGCGGGCGGTCAGCCCGCTGTCCCGGGCGGCGGCGGTGATCCGGTCCTCGGCCAGCTTGTACACCTGCTGCTGCCGGTTGGGGTCGCCCTTCACCAGGTCGTTGAGCCGGTTGAGCAGGCCCCGCTGCTCGGCGAAGACGTAACTCTTCTCCAGGTCGAGGTTGGTCTCGCCGAGCTGCGGCGCCGGGAGTTTGATCTCCACCGACTTCCCGTCGGCGGACTCGACCACCGCCCCGTCGGCGATCTTGGCGAAGTCGACGTACGCCTCGACGCTGCCGGCCCCGACGAAGAGGGTCCGCTCGTTGAGCAGGAACTCCGGCACGTTCTGCCGGTCGTTCTGCAGGTCGATGACCACCTGGAAGTTGCCCTCGGCGGCCACGTACCGGCTGAGGTCGCGGATCGACTTCAGCAGCGGCGGCTGGCTGCGGTCGGTCTGCTCCTTGGCGAACGGGTTGCGGAAGTCGGGCAGGATGCCGGTGGCCTGGACGCCGAGCAGCACCACCACCGCCAGCGCGACCGCGCCGAGCACCCCGAGCAGGCCGCGGGCCGGCCCACCCGACGCCGGCCGGCCGTCGGGCGCCGGCTCGGGTGGGACGTCCGACCGGGCCCGGAGGTCGTCGCCGGTCGGGTAACCGGGGAACTCCCTGGTGGGCTCGTTGATGCCACCGTCGCGGGCCATCGCCCTCACCGTCCTCGTCAGACTTCTCGACTGATGATGACGGTACGTGCCCGGTGCGACACCCGCTCGCCGAGCGGACCGGCCCGGCGAAGACGCAGGTCAGGCGAACGCCGACAGCCCGGTCAGCCGCTGCCCGATGACCAGCTGGTGGATCTCCGAGGTGCCCTCGTAGGTCAGCACGCTCTCCAGGTTGTTGGCGTGCCGCATCACCGGGTACTCCCCGGAGACGCCGTTGGCGCCGAGGATCGTCCGGCACTCCCGGGCGATCGCCAGCGCCTCCCGCACGTTGTTCAGCTTGCCGACGCTGACCTGCTCGGGGCGCAGCTTGCCGGCGTCGGCGAGCCGGCCCAGGTGCAGCGCGAGCAGCAGGCCCTTGTTCCACTCGACCGCCATGTCGGCGAGCTTGGCCTGGGTGAGCTGGAAGCCGGCCAGCGGCCGGCCGAACTGGGTCCGGGTGGTCGCGTACGACAGGGCCGTCTCCAGGCAGTCGCGGGCCGCGCCGAGCGCACCCCAGACGATGCCGTACCGGGCCTCGGTCAGGCAGCTCAGCGGCGCCTTGAGCCCGACCGCCTCGGGCAGCCGGGCGTCCGCGGGCAGCCGGACGTCGTCGAGGGCGATCTCGCCGGTGAGCGACGCGCGCAGCGACATCTTGCGCCGGATCTCCCGCGCCGTCACCCCGGGCGTGTCCATCGGTACGGCGAACCCCCGCACCCCCTCGTCGGTGCGCGCCCAGATCACCCCGACGTCGGCGATCGGCGCGTTGGTGATCCACATCTTGGTGCCGTTGAGCACCCAGTCGTCGCCGTCCCGGCGGGCCCGGGTGGCCATCGAACCCGGGTCGGAGCCGTGGTCCGGCTCGGTCAGCCCGAAGCAGCCGATCGCCTCGCCGGCCGCCATCGTGGGCAGCCAGCGCTGCTTCTGCTCCTCGCTGCCGAACCGCCAGATGGCGTACATGGCCAGCGAACCCTGCACCGAGACCAGCGAGCGGACGCCGGAGTCGCCGGCCTCCAGTTCCAGGCAGGCCAGCCCGTACGCGACCGCCGAGGCGCCGGCGCAGCCGTACCCGGTCAGGTGCATGCCGAGCAGGCCGAGCTTGCCGAACTCCCGGGCCAGCTCGCGGGCGGGCACCTGGCCGTCCTCGTACCAGCCGGCGACGTGCGGGCGCACCCGGTCGTCGACGAGCTGGCGCACCACGGCGCGGATCTGCCGCTCCTCCTCGCCCAGCGACGCATCGATGTCCAGCAGGTCGAGAGGGCTCATGACGGTCACCTTAACGATTCTTCAGGCGGGCGTCACTCGGCCGGGCCGCCGAGCACCAGCACCCGGGCGTGGATCTGGTTGCGCTGCTGGAGCGCCGCGCGCAGCGCGCGGTGCAGGCCGTCCTCCAGGTAGAGGCCGCCGTTCCACTGCACGACGTGCGGGAAGAGATCGCCGTAGAAGGTCGAGTCCTCGGCGAGGAGCTTGTCCAGCGCCAGCTCCCGCTTGGTGGTGATGAGCTGGTCGAGCCGCAGCGGGCGCGGCGGGATCTCCGCCCACTGCTTGAGCGTGAGGTTGTGCTCCGGGTAGGGACGCCCGTCCCGGACCGCTCTGAAGATCACGGCACGCTCCCCTCCCCCTGGTCCGGCCGGCCCCCGGCGCCGCGCCGGTGAACGGCGGGGCACCGCGCGGCGTGGCGCTGATGTCCGTGCCAGCCTAGCCGCCCGCGCCACACTGCGTTTTACTCCCTCATGTCGGTTTCGCTACCGCCCGTACCCTCGGCCGGCCGGACGAATCGCCCTCAGCTCCACCGCCCCCGGCGAACCACCTCACCGACCGGACGGCGGCCCCGGCGCAACGACGGCGACCGGTGGTCGGGTGCCCGGTAACCCACCGTCACCGCGCCGATCGGCTGGTACTCCGCGGGCACCCCGAACGCCTCCCGGTAGCCGTCGAGCCGCTCCGGCGGGATGCCGAAGAAACAGGCCCCCAGCCCCTCGTCCACGGCGGTGAGCAGCATCAGCAGGGCGGCGAAGCCGGTGTCGACGTACCAGTAGGGCACCGGCCAGCGCTCGGCCGAGCGGTCCGCCCAGCCCTTGTCCGGCTCGGCGTACCGCTCCAGGTACGCCGAGCGGTTCGCGTGCGGCACCACGATCAGCGGCGCCCGGCGCATCCCCGCCAGCCAGCGTTCCCGGCCGCCGCCGCCCGGGGTGGCCGCCGTCCAGAACCGCTCCCGGTCCTCCGGCGTCTCCAGCACCAGGAAGCCCCAGCCCTGCGCGAAGCCCGCCGACGGCGCCCGCACCGCGTGGTCCAGCAGCCGGTCCACCACGTCGGGCGGGACCGGGCGGTCCGGGTCGTAGTTGCGCACCATCCGGCGGCGCCGGACCACCTCGGCGAACTCCATGCCGCTCCCCCGTGCCGCTCAGGCCCCCGGCCGGACGCCCCAGGCGCCCCGCCAGGTCTGCCCGGGCTGCAGCACGATGACGTCCTTGCCGGAGCGGAACGCGTCGGCCGGGCAGGTCATCGGCTCCACCGCCACCGAGCGGCGGTGCCGCTCCCCGGTGAGGGTGTCCCCGGTGAAGACCTGCCACCAGCCGAACTCCCGGTCCGCCCAGACGTGCACCGCGGCCGAGCCGTCCGGCGCGGCGAGGGTCACCGCCGAGCCGCCGTCGTCGTCCCGGACGAGGTCGCCGAAGGCCACGTCCAGCACCGCATCGCCGATCGCGCGGGGCTCGGTGAAGTCGTACTCGGTGCCGGCGACCGCGGTGGCGCCGATCGGCAGCAGCCGGGAGTCCAGCAGCACCCGGGTACGCCCCGGCACCCGGAGCAGCAGCTCGTCCACCGCGACCCCGGGCAGCCGCAGGTAAGGGTGCATCGAGTAGCCGAACGGGCAGGGCTCGCCGCCGAGGTTGGTGGTCTCGTGCTCCACCCGCAGCCCCGCCGGCCCCACGCTCCACCGGGTCCGCAGTCGCAGCGGCCACGGGTACCCCGGGCTCGGCGGCAGGTCGTAGCCGACGGTCACCGCGTCCGCGGACTGCTCGACCAGGTGCCAGGAGACCCAGTTGACCAGGCCGTGGATGGCGTTGTGCCGGGCCGGCTCGCTGAGGTCGAGCTGCAACGACCGCTCGCCGAAGGTGTACGCCCCGTCCCGGATCCGGTTCGGCCAGGGGGCCAGCACCTGCCCGGCCGCGCCGGGGCAGAGCTCGTCCGCCGCGTACCCGTCGAGGTAGTCCACCCCGTCGTGCCGGTACGCCCGCAGCCCACCGCCCACCTCGACGATGACCGCCTCGTGGCCGTCGGCGGCGATGGTCCATTGTGCACCGGACGGTGACCGGTTCGCGGCGTTCTCCATGCCGGCGACCTTAGCCGCTCGGCCCCGGCC
>NZ_QGKS01000195.1 GCF_003172935.1 Micromonospora sicca
GGGGTGGCTGCCTGGAGGAGGCGGGTGAGGGTGGTTCGGGCGGACTGGAGGGAGACCTGTTGGGTGGTGATGGCGCGGAGCGCCATCTCGAAGCCGTCGACGGCGCGGGGGAGACGGACTCCCGGTTCCGCCCGCACCGCCGGCGCCAGGGCGGGATCGTGGGCGAGGGTCTCGTCGACGGCGGTGGGGTCGGCGTCGAGGTCGAGCAGGCGGCGACAGCGAGCGACCGCGGGGGCCAGGTCGCGCATGTCGGCCAGCCGCAGGGTCGCGGACACGTGCCCGTCGGCCGGGGTCAGCGCCACCTCGCCGGTCCCGTGCGGCAGCCGCAACCCCCGGCGGTACGTCCCGTCGCGGACCTCCTCCACGCCGGGCAGCGCCCGCAGCGCGAGGAAGTCGAGCAGCGCCGCCGCGTGCAACGGCGGCCGGTACGCCAGCCGCAGCGTGATCGTGCCCGCCCCGCCGGCCGCCGGCTGGCCGCCCCGGCTGACCCGCAGCTCGGACGGGGCCGCCGCGTACACCTCCCGGACCGTGTCGTTGAACTGCCGGACGCTGCCGAACCCGGCGGCGAACGCGATCTCGGCCATGCCCAGGCCGGTGGTCTCGATGAGGATCCGGGCGGTCTGGGCGCGCTGGGCGCGGGCCAGCGCGAGCGGCCCGGCGCCCAGTTCGGCGCGGAGCATCCGGTGCAGGTGCCGCTCGGTGTAGCCCAGCCGGGCCGCCAACCCCGGTACGCCGTCCCGGTCGACCACCCCGTCGGCGATCAGCCGCATCGCCCGCCCGACCACGTCGGCCCGGACGTCCCACTGTGGCGAGCCCGGCGCCGCGTCGGGGCGGCAGCGGCGGCAGGCCCGCAACCCGGCGCCCTGCGCCGCGGCGGCCGACGGGAAGAACCGGACGTTCTGCCGCTTCGGCGTCGTCGCCGGGCAGGACGGCCGGCAGTAGATCCCGGTCGAGGTCACGCCGGTGTAGAACCAGCCGTCGAACCGCTGGTCACGGCTGTCCACGGCCCGGTAGCACCGTTCGAAGTCCAACTCCACGCCACCGATACTGCCTCGCCGCTCGGGGCGACGGCTGGCGGGATTCGGACCTGGCCGTGCGGAGGTCGGCGGGGACTCCGTGCGGGGTTGGCAGGCCGCCTCCGCCTGCTCCCGGTACATGACCGCGCGCAGGTAACCCTCCGGGTCGGCGTGCCGCAGCGTCCGCCACTTCGGGATGGTCCTGGCCAGCGCCGACTGGACCAGGTCCTCGGCGGCGTGCCGGTCCCCGGTGAGCAGGTACGCGACCCGCATCAGCGCCGGGGTGCGGCTCGCCACGAAGTCGGCCAGCCGGGCCCGTTCGCCCTCGTCCACCCACCCTCCCCGTTCTCACTGTCACAGCTACAGACGCCCCAGCTCGGGCCAGCTATCCCTGACGTGGCAACGATTTCCGGGCCGAAAGTGTCGGTCGCGGCCGGTACCGTCCCGCCACCAACTCAAGAAAAGGTGCGGGGGATGGCGAGCGTGGCCGGGCGAGGTGCCCGCTGATGCGGTCCGGACGGGTCCGGCTGGACCGCGCGGTGGTGCAGGGCTTCTACGACCGGATGCGGGTGGTGGCGCCGGCAGCCTACGGCGCGATCGAGCGGGACCGCGCCGACGACCCGGGGCGGGCCTTTCCGGAGACCGCCTGCGGCCGGCTCGCCGGTTCGCTGGACGTGGCCGGGCTGCGTGCGCTGGGCATGTGGGCGCACCACTGGTGTGTGCGCTTCTACGACGACGACACCCGGGTGGGCCTGCGGCTGGTCCGGGAGATCGCCGGCCGGGCGGGGCTGGGCTGGACCGTCGACGAGGTGCGCTGGATGCTCGACGAGTCGGACGCGGCCGGCCCGGCCGCCGTGCACCGGTTCGTCCTGCCGCGCGCCGCGGCGGCGGAGCTGTCGCCCGGCGCGCTGCCTGACCGGGTGGACCGCGACGGCCCCGACTGGCGTCGGTTGCTCGCCGGCTGACCGGGCAGCTGGCCGACCACCATCGCGGTGACCGCCACGACGAAGCCAGCGAGCTGCACCGGGCCGAGCGCTTGGCCGAGCACCAGCCAGCCGAACGCGGCGGCGGTCAGCGGGCTGAGCGCGCCCAGCACCGACACCCGGGTCACCGGCAGCAGCGCGACCCCCCGGAACCAGAGCGCGTACGCCCCGGCGGTGCCGACCAGTCCGAGCCAGGCGTACCCGAGCAGGGCGGGCCGGTCCGGTACGGCCGGCGCGCCCTCGACGGCGGCGGCCAGCGGCACGATCAGCAGGCCGCCCGCAACGAGCTGCCAGCTCGTCGCGGCGAGGGTGCCGACCCCGGCGGGCCGGCCCCAGCGCCGGGTGAGCACCAGCCCGGCGGCCATGGCGGCGGTGGCGGCGAGGCCGGCCGCGGCGCCGAGCGGATCCAGCGCCGCCGCCGGTCGCAGCACCACCAGGGTGACGCCCAGGGGTGCGGCCAGCGCGGCGAGCAGCGCCGGCCGGCCGGGTCGGGTGCCCAGGGCGATCACGCCGAGCGCGGCGACCAGCAGCGGCTGGGCCGCGCCGAGCACCGCGGCGGTCCCGCCGGGCAGCCGGTAGGCGGCGAGGAAGAGCAGCGGGAAGAAGGCGCCGATGTTGAGCGCGCCGAGCAGGGCCGAGCGCCACCACCAGACGCCGTGCGGTCGGCGGCGGGTCAGCGCGAGCAGCAGCAGCCCGGCCGGCAGCGCCCGGAGCGCACCGGACCAGAGCGGCCGGTCGGCGGGGAGCAGCTCGGTGGTGACCAGGTAGGTGGTGCCCCAGGCGGTCGGGGCGGCGGCGGTCAGCGCGACGTCGGTCCAGCGCCGGTTCATGATCCCGTCCCTATCTTTTCGCTAAGTATCTTAGAGTTAAGCTAATGAGTGTCGAGCGAAAGGGGAAGTGCGAGGTGCGGCACAATCCGGGAGTGGCAGCAACGGACGAGGTCGACACGATCGTCGAGCAGTGGCGTCGGGAACGGGCCGGGATGCGGCCCGAGCCGATGGCCGTCTTCGGCCGGATCTACCGGCTGGCCCGGCTGGTCGGCGACCGCCAGGAAAAGGTGTACGCCGGCTGGGGGATCGGCCGCGGCGAGTTCGACGTGCTCGCCGCGCTGCGCCGCTGCGGCGAGCCGTACACGCTCGCGCCGAAGGCGCTCGCCGCCGGGCTGATGCTGACCTCCGGCGGGATGACCGGCCGGCTGGACCGGTTGGAGCGGGCCGGCCTGGTCCGGCGTACGCCCGACCCGGCGGACCGGCGCGGGCTGCGGGTCACCCTCACCGACGACGGTCGGCGGGTGGTCGAGGAGTCGGCCGAGGCCGGGCTGGCCGTGCAGCGGCAGATCCTCGACGCGCTGTCGCCCGGGGACCAGGCGCGCCTCGCCGACCTGCTGCGTACGCTGCTCGCCGCCGCCGAGGCGGAGGGCTGAGCGATCGGGCCGCGCCGGCCGACGGAGGGCGGGGCTGCGCGGGCCGGCGCGCGTGGCGGAGGATGATCACCGCCAGTCACCGACCGGGAGGACGACCGTGCCCGCCAGCGAACCGACCATCGTCGCCACCAGCATGGGCTTCTCCAGCCGGCGCCGCGGCCCGTACGACGCGCAGCCCGGCCCGGTCTTCGAGCTGATAGCCGAGCTGGCGCAGGCCGGTGACGCGCCCCGGATCTGCTACCTCAACCAGGCGGTCGGCGACCAGCCGACCTCGTTCACCGTCTTCTACGGGGCGTTCGCCGGCACCCGGTTCCGCCCGTCCCACCTGGCCCACTTCCCGATGCCCACCGTCGAGGACGTGCGGGCCCACCTGCTCGCCCAGGACGTCATCTGGGTGGGCGGCGGCAGCGTGGCCAACCTCTGCGCGGTCTGGCGGGTACACGGCCTCGACGAGATCCTGCACGAGTGCTGGCAGGCCGGCGTGGTGCTGGGCGGGGTCTCCGCCGGGTCGATCTGCTGGCACCTCGGCGGCGCCACCGACAGCTTCGGCCCGACCCTGCGGCCCTTCGTCGACGGGCTGGGCTGGCTGCCGTACGGCAACGGGGTGCACTACGACGCCGAGGAGCAGCGCCGGCCGCTGATGCACAAGCTGGTCGGTGACGGCACACTCCCGGTGAGCCACTGCACCGACGACGGGGTGGGGCTGGTCTACCGGGGCATCCGCCTGGCCGAGGCGGTCGCCGACCGCGAGGGCGTGGCGGCGTACGAGGTGAGCCGGGCCGAGGACGGCAGCGTCCGGGAGACCCGGATCGAGCCCCGGCTGCTCGGCTAGACCCGGTCCTCGAAGGCGGCGCAGACGGTGGCCCGCACCTGCGGGCCCTCGATCGCCCGGAGCAGCTCCCGGGCCAGCGTGACCTGGTGGTCCTCGTCCACCGTCCGGTCCATCGGGGTCAGCTCGACCCGCCACCTGAAGTAGAGGTAGTCGTCCTCGTCGCTCGCGGCCAGCCGCGGGTCGGCCCCCTCGTTGGGGTTGATCTCCAGCAGGTTGCCCCGGACGTCCACTGAGTCCCGCCGGTAGGGCACCGCGTCAGGCAGCCGAGTGCGGATCCGGTCCAGCAGCTCCGCCGATTCCAGCGGGCCGTCCACCATGATCAGGAACTGCAACGTCGTCTGCACCCTGTCACCTTGCCAGATGCCGGTCCGCTCAATCGAGCGGGAGGAACGGGCCGTTGTCGAACTTCCCGCCGCGCCGCAGCACCGAGAACTGCACCTTGTGCGGCACGTGCACGTCCATCAGTTGGCGACGCAGGCCGGTGAAGTCGGTGCCGAGGTCGAAGCTGGCGAGCTGACCGTTCTCGTTGATCCGGCGCAGCATCGTCCTGCGCAGCCGGGTGCCGGCCGGCGCGCGCGCGAGGGAACGCTCGGCCAGGTCGAAGAAGGCGTCGTCGTCGACGATCAGCGCCACGTCGATGTCCGAGTCGGTGCGGGCGCTGCCGCGTACCCGACTGCCATGCGCGACCAGGTCGCCGTCCGGCAGTCCGGCCTGCCGCTGGGTCTGCCGGGCGCCCCGGGCGAACCGGGTCCACTGCCGCTCGGTGAAGCCCTGCGGGATCCGCCGCGCAGTCCGGGCGGCGGCCGACTCGGCGGCCTCACCCGCCACCTCGTCGGCCTGGTGCATCATGCTCCGGGCGGCCCGGGCGATGATGCCCCGGGCGGCCGAGGTCGCCCCGCCCGGTACGCCGTGCCGGCCGCTCATGCCGGCCCCTCCGTTCGGTACCGAAGCACCGCGTCGAAGACCTGGGCGAGCTCGGCGGCGTCCTCCCCGGCGTGGTGGGTGTGCGGCACGTCGTACAGGCCCAGCTCGTGCTTGATCTTCCCCTTGCGGGTCTGCACCCACTCGCTGCCGGTCAGCCCCATCCAGTAGCTGCGCAGGTCCACCCCGGAGCCCGTCGCCCCGAAGGGGCTGTGGCCGACGAACCGGACGAAGTACCAGTGCACGAACATGCCGTCCCACACGGCGGGGGCGGCGAGGAAGACCGGCCGCCCGATCGTCCGCAGGCCGTTGACCCACTTCGCGGCGGCCGACATGGCCTCCTCGGCGGTCGGCGCCTCGCGGAGCAGGCGGTCCCGGTCCAGGCCGGAGACGGCCAGCGCGGCGGGCACGAAGTCGTCCGAGATGGGTCGCAGCTCGGTGTAGAAGCTGAGGTCCGGCCGGCCCGCCACGGCCATGCCCAGCGAGATCATGCTGTACGGCCCGGGGATCGGGCCGTCCGCCTCCACGTCGACCGCCACGTAAAGCTCCGGCAGTGGGGAAGTCATCCGAGCACCACCCCGATCGCCTGGTCGACGAGGATTCCGAGCACCACGTCGGTGAGCTTCTTGAAGACCGGGATCTCCAACAGCGAGGCGCCGAAGGTGGGACCCGCCGTGGCGACCGCCTGGATGATCTGAATCAGTAGGATGGTCAGCTGGACGATCACGTTGATCTTCAGGGCCAGCACGATCAGGGCGCAGACGAAGAGGGTGGCCGCCACCATCTGGGCTCCGGTGGCGCCCTTCTGGAGCACGGTGATCGCGGACCCCTCGGCCGTCCAGCGCTTCCCGAAGGCGGCCATCGCCTCGCCGGAGTTGCCGTCGAGCAGCCGCTGCGCGGTAGCCGCCCCCTCGGCCGCCGTCCGCTGCAGCGAGCCGGCCAGCTCCAGCCACATCTGGCCCAGCGCGAACAGTTGCGCCTCGTCGGACTTCGGCCAGGTGTACCCCAGCTCGTTGAGCAGCCCGGCCAGTTCGCCGGGGAGCATGATGCCCATCGCCGCCTACCAGCTCAGGTTGCTGAAGTTGGCGAGGTTGTCCTGCTCGGCCAGGTCGTACCGCTCGGCCATCACGCCGAGGCCCGCACCGAAGCCGCGCAGCCCCTCGACGACGGAGCGCAGGCACTCGCCCGCGATCTCCTCGGCCACCTGGTACGACATGCCGATCAGGCCGCCCACGTCGTCGTCGCCGAAGATGTCGCCCATCGCCGCGGTGCGGGCCTGCAACGCCTCCCACTGGGCGGCCACCTGCTCGGCGACCGCCGCCAGCTCGCTGCCACCCTGGCGGAGCGCGGGCGGGTGGACCTCGTATCCGCCGGTCACCGGCCCCCCTCCTGGATCCGCTGCACCACGTCGGTCAGCGCCTGGCTCATCGCCGACATGCTCCGCACCGACTGGTCCTGCAGCTGGCCGAGGGTCTCGCCGAGCGCGGCCGGGTCGAGCGCGGCCGGCTCCGCCCCGGCCTGCCCGGCCTGGTGGCGCAGGTCGTCCAGGGCGGCGTTGACCGCCTGGGCGACGTACTCGCCGAGCAGTTCGGCGCCCGCCCGCAGCACCCGCGGGTCCAACCGCACCGACTCGACCCGCTGGCCGACCAGCACCACCTCGACCTGGCCCTCGGCCGCCGTGCCCGCCGCCCGCAGCGGCTCGGCAGCCTCGTCCGCCCCGGACGTGGCCGCTGTTCCGTGCATCGAGGCGAGCACGAGCCGGGTCTGCTCGAACAACCGGTTGAATTCGGTCACCTGGTCCACAACGCCTCCCCGCGGGCCTACGGCACCGAAGAGGGTAGCAACGTCCCGCCACGTACCGGTGACCGTCCTTGACAGCGCGTGCGGGGGCGGTTACCGGCGGTTCGCCTACCGGACGGGACGCCGGCCGGCAGGGCCAGGTCGGGGGCCGCGTAGACTGGCCGCCCGTGAGCCTCACCATCGGGATCGTCGGCCTGCCCAACGTCGGCAAGAGCACCCTGTTCAACGCGTTGACCAAGAACGACGTGCTCGCGGCGAACTACCCGTTCGCCACCATCGAGCCGAACGTCGGCGTGGTCGGGCTGCCCGACGAGCGGCTGGGCAAGCTCGCAGAGATCTTCGCCTCGCAGAAGGTGCTGCCGGCGCCGGTGTCGTTCGTCGACATCGCCGGCCTGGTCCGGGGCGCCTCGAAGGGGCAGGGCCGGGGCAACGCGTTCCTGGCCAACATCCGCGACGCCTCGGCGATCTGCCAGGTGGTGCGCGCCTTCTCCGACCCGAACGTGGTGCACGTCGACGGCAAGGTCTCCCCGGCCGACGACATCGAGACGATCAACACGGAGCTGATCCTGGCCGACCTCCAGACCCTGGAGAAGGCGCTGCCGCGGCTGGAGAAGGAAGCCAAGCTCCGCAAGGACCGGGCCGCCGCGGTCGAGGCCGCGAAGAAGGCCGTCGACGTCCTCGACGGCGGCACCACCCTGTACGCCGGCGCGGCCGCCGCCAAGATCGAGCTGGAGCACCTGCGCGAGCTGCACCTGCTCACCATCAAGCCGTTCCTCTACGTCTTCAACGTGGACGAGGCCGAGCTGGGCAACGCCGAGTTCCTCGACGAGCTGCGGGCGCTGGTCGCTCCGGCGGAGGCGGTCTTCATGGACGCCAAGATCGAGTCGGAGCTGGTGGACCTGCCCGAGGAGGAGGCCCGCGAGTTGCTGGAGTCGATCGGCCAGTACGAGCCGGGCCTGAACCAGCTCGTCCGGGTCGGCTTCCGCACGCTCGGGCTCCAGACGTACCTCACGGCGGGGCCCAAGGAGGCGCGGGCCTGGACCGTCCCGGTCGGCGCGACCGCGCCGGAGGCCGCGGGGGTCATCCACTCCGACTTCCAGCGCGGCTTCATCAAGGCCGAGGTGGTCTCCTACGACGACCTGGTCGCGGCCGGATCGATGGCGGCGGCGAAGGCCGCCGGCAGGGTCCGGATCGAGGGCAAGGAGTACGTCATGCAGGACGGCGACGTCGTGGAGTTCCGCTTCAACGTCTAGGCGGGCCACCTTCTCGCAGGTCAAGGGGCATGTCACGCCTCCCCAGTCCGCAGATAGTCCGCAGAACTGTCGCTGGTCAACGTCTCAGCCATCAGCGCCGCCGCAGCCTTGCGGGTCTTGTCCTCCGCCGTCGGCCACAAGTGGCTGTACGTCTTCAAAGTCACGGCCGGGTTCGCGTGGCCCAGCGCCCGCTGCACGGTCACCACGTCGCACCCCTGCGCGATCAACCCGGAGGCGAAGTAGTGCCGTAGGAATCTCCCCCCGGCCGGGATACCCCCCGAACGCGGCTTGACAACCACATAGGCAAACCCCGGCTCAGCGGTTGTCGCCGCTGCCACCCAGCACGCCACGGCCCTGGCGGCTGGCCAGCTTGGCCAGGTTGGCCGTCGCGATGTCGTCCAGCGAGAGATCGAGGTAGTCGGCGAGCACCGCCATGTACCAGAGCACGTCACCGAGTTCCTTGGCGATGTCGGCCCGGTCGATCCGGGACTCCTCGCTGTCGAGGTCTCGGACCCACTTCTTGAACTTCTCGGCGATCTCACCCGACTCGCCGACCAGCCCGAGCACCAGGTGGAGCAGCTCGTTCCTCTTGTCACGTGGAGCGGCAGTACGGAGGGCGCCGCGCTGATACTCGTCCAGGTCCATGGCGGACCAGTATGGCCGAAACCCGTCCCCACCGATGACACCTCCCGCTAAAGAAGCCGGGTTGCGGGTGTCGGGCGAGCTCGGGGCGGATGGCAGGCTGTCGTGGTGCTCCCGACGCTGCAAGGCGACTTCTCCTGGGTCTCCGACCTCGTTGCGAGTGACCCGGTAGCGCGCCACCGGGCGCTTGCCCGTCACCAGGCCCTGCTGGCGGCTGCGACGGACGCATTACTTCGCATGAATGACGTCCGGGCTCGAGGCGGCATACCGCCGGCCCGACCTCACCTCATCGCCGAGCTGGACCAAGCGACTGCCGACTTCCAGTGGCATCGAGAGCAGACGATCCATGGGCCCAATGGGTACAGCAGCAGCGCGAGCCAGGCCATGGTCATGGCTTCCGGTCAGTGCAGCAGCCATCGGCGCAGCTTGAGCCTTCGCTGGCGGGTAGCGGTGCGCAGTCGTCGCAGTGCTCGCCGCGCCAGGCTTCCACGCCTTCCTTGACCGCGACGCCGGCGATGACGAGCGCGGCGATCGGGTCGGCCCATGACCAACCCCACGCGGCGTTGAGGACCAGGCCGACGAGCAGCACCGCGGACAGGTAGGTGCAGAGCATGGTCTGCGTGGAGTCGGCGATGACCGTTGCCGAGCCGAGTTCGCGGCCGGTGCGCCGCTTGGCCCGCACGAGCAGCGGCATGACGAGCAGCGACGCGACGGCAAGGCCGATGCCGACGCGGCTGGCGTCGGCGTCGCCGCCGGCCAGCAGCGAGCGGACGGCGTCGAAGGTCACCCAGGCGGCCAGGGCGAAGAACGAGACGCCGATGAGCCGCGGCGCGAGCTGTTCCCTGTCCTCGGGTACGCGGGAGCGGAACTGCCAGATCAGCACGGCGGCGCTGGACACCTCGACGAACGAGTCCAGGCCGAAGCCGATCAGTGCCGTGGACGAGGCTGCCGCGCCGGCGGCGATGGCGACCAGGCCCTCTAACAGGTTGTAGCCGGCGGTGGCGTAGGCCAGCCACAGGCTGCGCCGGGACAGCACCGCCCGACGCTCCGGCGTCCGGATGGATGTGCTCACGCCGTCACCTCCGCCGGGGAGTCGGCCGGAGTGCCGTAGACCGGGCAGAGGGCGACCGCTTCGCCCGTGGCGGCCAGAAGCTGTTCCGCCGAGCGCAGCAGGTCCAACAGCTCCGGTCGCGTCAGTGCGTAGAACGACTGGCGACCCTCAGCCCGGTAGTCGATCAGCCCGCAGTCGCGCAGACACGCCAGGTGCTTCGAGACGGTCGACTGCGCCAGCCCCAACTCGCCGGTCAGGTCCACCACGCGCGCCTCCCCGGTGGCGATCCGACGCAGGATGGCCAGCCGGGTCGGATCACCGAGGGAGCGGAATAGCGCCACAGCCGGAGCTACCCCGGGAGTACAACCAATCGCCATATCGCGATGATAGCGCTCGCGCCGGATGGTTCACCGGTCGGGGTCGTCCCGAGGAGTAGCCACGGACGTAGCCGTGGCGGCGGATTCGGCTGGATGGTGCCGGACGCCAGCGGACCGACCGACCCGCGCAGGACCAGGCTGACCAGGGCGTACGGCATCGGGTCTGCTGTGACCTGTTGCTACCCGGCGGCCGGCGCTGCCTCCTCCGCGCCGACCACGACGGGCCGTGCATCCGCCGCCTGGTCCGCTGACCCGGTAATCCCCGGCCGTTGTCGGGGCCCGCGATTAGCGTGAGCCCATCGACGCCGGAGGAGGTAGTGGGATGAAGGAGCGGCATTCTGCGCTCGCGCGACTCGACGTACTCGTCGGGCGGTGGACGGTGCAGCCGAAGGTCGAGGGCCTCGGCGCCGGGTGGACGGTCTTCGACTGGGTCGAGGACGGCCAGTTCCTGCGTCAGGTCACGGACGCCGAGCCGGTGCCGGACACCGCGCCGCAGGCCTGGCGGGAGAACGCCCCGTTCCCCACCACGGCGCTGATCGGCCTGGACGACTCCGCCGACGAGTTCACCATGCTGTACGCCGACGCGCGGGGCGTGCACCGGGTCTACCGGATGACGTTCGCCGACCGGGTGTGGCGGATCCGGCGGGACGCGCCCGGTTTCCACCAGCGCTTCACCGGCACCCTGAGCGCCGACGGCGACACGATCGACGGCCGCTGGGAGAAGTCCGCCGACGGCGTCGACTGGACGCTCGACTTCGAGCTGGCCTACCGCCGCTGACGCCGCCCGCCGGCCCGGTCAGTCGGCGGCGCGGGCCATGACGATCAGTTCTCCGTCGTCGTTCGCGCCCACCGGCTCCCGGCCCCATCCGCCGTGGATCCGCTCGACCGCGAAGCCGGCGGCGGCCAGGGCCGTCCGCAGTTCCGCCTCGGTCCGGAAGCGCAACGTCCCCGGGCTGCGCAGCTCGTCGCCGTCGGGCAGGAGGTAGTGGTGAACGAAGCTGACCAGGCCGGCGCGTACCTCGGTCAGCTCGGTCCAGGCGTCGACCACTGTGCCGTTCGGCAGCGTCAGGCGGCGCCGGGAGTCCCGGGGGTTCCAGCGCTCCCACCGGCGGGCCGCCGGGTCGCGGGAGTCGAAGACCAGCCGGCCGCCGGGCACCAGCGCCCGGCGCAGGTGGGCGAGCGTCCGCCGCCAGTCGTCCTCCGCGCGGATCTCCTGCGCCACGTGGCTGGTCAGCACCGCGACGTCGTACGCCGCGTCCGGCAGGACCTCGGCGGTGCCCTCGATCCAGGTGATCCGGTCGGCGCCCGGCTTGGCCCGGGCGGCGTCGAGGGACGCGCAGTGCGGGTCGACGCCGGTGACGGTGTGGCCGGCGGCGGCCAGCGCCAGGGTGAGGCGGCCCGTGCCGCAGCCGAGGTCGAGCACCCGGGCCGCCGGGGTCTGGTCGACCGCCGTGAGAAAGAAGTCGTCGTCGCGGCCCCACCGGTTCTCCGCGTCGTAGACGGCCGCGAGGCGCCGGTCCATGCAGTGGTCCACATCGGCCATGACGCGGTCGACGTCCTGCCGCCGCTGCGCGTGGAGATCCGCCATGACTGATCAGGATAGGGGTCAGGAGATGTGGTGCAGGATCACGTTGTGCACGTGGTGGCTCTTCTGCGCGCCCCGGAACTCGACCTCGTAGGTGTGCGTACCGACGTGGATGGCGATCGCGCCGGTGGAGAAGAACGACCCGCCCCACGACTTGTTGCTGACCACGCTGACGCTGGTGATCTTCGAGTACGGGATGCTGGTGATGGCGTGCCGCTTACCGACGAACGACCGGTCCTGGATGATCACCCGGCGGTCGGTCAGGCCGATGAAGCCGGTGCCCGTGCCCACCGCGTCGTAGACGGCGATGATCTGTTCGCCGTCCAGGAGCCCACTCTGGATCTGCTGGAACTGTTCCTTACGGTCGTACGTCGCGTTCACCATGCGTCCCACGGTAGGCAGGGCGCGCCAACAGCCGACGGACAGCAGAGGAGCCCCGCCGCGCATCGACGGATTCGCGGCGGGGCTCCGGAGTGACCTGGTGGGTCAGGAGCGGATGTCGGTGACCGCGCGGAAGGCGTCCTCGATGCGGGCGGCCAGCAGGACCTCGCCCTCGGTCAGCGGCTCGCCGTCGCCGTGCCCGACCCGGATCTGGGTCTGGTCGGCGCGGCGGCTGATCTCGGGGCGCAGGCGCAGCGCGTCGGCCACCACCTTGACCCGTTCGGTCAGGGCCGCGTGCTGGGTGTCGTCGAGGACCATGGTCCGGCGGATCTGCTCGCCCTCGCGGGTCCACCCGGACAGCAGGGTGAGCGCGTCGCTGAGGTAGTCGTGCTTTGCTCGGCCGCTGAACAGCACACGCATCACCGCACCTCCCAGGCGTCGTTGCCGGCTTGTGGCCAAATCGCCGCCATCCCGTGTCCTCGTAGACGACCTCTAGTCTGTCGTCGCACACATGGTGTGTCCACGCCCACACTTCCGTGTTCTGTTGGCCTGACGGCCGACTCCGGTACCCAAACCGCCGATTGATCTGGCACGCTGGACGCCCGTGCGGACCGAACGGGTAAGCGGATACGGACAGCCCGACCGGCGCGAGCCGAAGGTGGTCGTCGGAGCGGCGATCATCGCCGACGGGCGGGTCCTGGCCTGCGCGCGCTCCGCGCCCCCCGAGGTCGCCGGCCGGTGGGAGTTCCCCGGCGGCAAGGTCGAGCCGGGCGAGAGCGAGACCGCCGCCCTGGTCCGGGAGTGCGTCGAGGAACTCGCCGTACGCGTGAAGATCGGCGACCGGGTCGGCCGCGACGTCCGGATGGCGCACGGTCGCTCGGTGCTCAAGGTGTACACGGCCCGGCTGCTCCACGGCGACCAACCGAAGGCGCTGGAACACTCCGAGCTGCGCTGGCTCACCGCCAGCGAACTCGACTCCGTCGCCTGGCTCCCCGCCGACGCCCCGATCGTCGCCGCCCTCCGCCCGCTGCTCGCCGCCGGCTGACCGCGGAAGCGGACACGGAGGCGAAAACGGGACGGGGGCCGGCGGCAAGTCGCCGCGGCCCCCGTCTTCGTTGTTGTCGTCGTGCTCAGTGCTTCGGCTCGTCCTGGCTCGGGTGAGCGAAGTTGAGGTGCTCGGGCGGCAGCGGGAAGGTGACGTCGTCGCCGAACGGCGACGGCGCCGCCGCCCGGTCGAAGGTCAGCTCCGTCAGCGGCAGCCTGCCGTTGGCGTCGACGGGCGCGGCGGTCGGGTGCGGCACCTGGCGGTGCCAGTTGACGCCCTTCTGCGCCTCCGCCTCATGGCGCGGGTCGTGCGAGCCGCCCGCGTGCGAGTGCACGCCGCCATGGGCGGCAGCGGAATGCGCCGCGCCGCTCTGCTGCGCGCTGGTTACGAAGGTCTGAGGCACCTGACCCCTCCGGAAGATCTTGCTACCAAGCCACACGAGGGGATCGTACCTGCGGTCGACGACCCGCTCCTTCATGGGGATGATCCCGTTGTCCGTGATCTTGATGTGCTCGGGACAGACCTCGGTGCAGCACTTGGTGATGTTGCAGAAGCCCAGACCCTGCTCGGCCTGCGCGTACTCCTTGCGGTCGGTCTTCGCGTCGAGCGGGTGCATGTCCAGCTCCGCGGCCCGGATGAAGAACCGCGGACCGGAGAACGCCTGCTTGTTCTCCTCGTGGTCGCGGATCACGTGGCAGACGTTCTGGCACAGGAAGCACTCGATGCACTTGCGGAACTCCTGCGAGCGCTCGACGTCCACCTGCTGCATCCGGTAGTCGCCCGGGGCGACGTCGGCCGGCGGCGCGAAGGCCGGGGTCTCCCGGGCCTTCTCGTAGTTGAACGAGACGTCCGTGACCAGGTCCCGGATGACGGGGAAGGTCCGCAGCGGCGTGACGGTGACCGTCTCGGTCTCCTCGAACGTCGACATCCGGGTCATACAGCTCAGCCGCGGCTTGCCGTTGATCTCCATCGAGCAGGAGCCGCACTTGCCGGCCTTGCAGTTCCACCGGCAGGCCAGGTCGGGCGCGTCGGTGGCCTGGAGCCGGTGGATGACGTCGAGGACCACCTCGCCCTCGTTCACCTCGACCGTGTAGTCCTGCAGGTCGCCGCCGGTCTCGTCGCCCCGCCAGATGCGGAACTGTCGCTTCGCGCCCGGCTTGCCGGCCGCCTGGGATTTCTGCTCACCCATTTCGTCAGCTCTCCTTCTGCGCGAGGGCGTCGAACTCGGCGAGCTCCTCGTCGGTCAGGTACTTGGACAGCTCGGCGCGGTCGAAGAGGCTGATCAGCTCGCCCCGCATCTTCGGCAGCGGCTTGTGGGTCAGCCGGACCGTGTCGCCGTCCAGCGAGCAGACCAGGTTGACCCGCCGCCACTTCGGGTCCATCGCCGGGTGGTCCTCCCGGGTGTGCCCGCCGCGCGACTCCTGCCGCTCCAGCGCCGCCTTCGCGGTGCACTCCGAGACCACCAGCATGTTGCGCAGGTCCAGCGCCAGGTGCCAGCCCGGGTTGTAGCGCCGGCCGCCGGCCGCGCTCACCTTCGCCACCCGCTCGCGCAGCTCCGCCAGCCTGCCCAACGCGTCGACCAGCTCACCCTCCCGCCGGATGATGCCGACCAGATCCCCCATCACCGCCTGGAGGTCCTGCTGGAGGGTGTACGGGCTCTCCCCGGTGTCCCGCTGCAGCGGCGCCAGCGCCGTCTCCACCGCGGTCTCCACGGCCGCGACCGGCACCTTCGGGCGCGAGGTCAACTGGTCGGCGTACGAGGCGGCGTGGCCGCCCGCCCGCTTGCCGAAGACCAGCAGGTCGGACAGCGAGTTGCCGCCGAGCCGGTTCGAGCCGTGCATGCCGCCGGAGACCTCACCGGCGGCGAAGAGCCCGCGCACGGCGCCGAACGCGGCACCGCTGTCCGGGTCCACCTCGACGCCACCCATCACGTAGTGACAGGTCGGGCCGACCTCCATCGGCTCCCTGGTGATGTCGACGTCGGCCAGCTCCTTGAACTGGTGGTACATCGACGGCAGCCGGCGGCGGATCTCCTCGGCCGGCAGCCGGGAGGCGATGTCCAGGTAGACGCCGCCGGCCGGCGTACCGCGACCGGCCTTGACCTCGCTGTTGATCGCGCGGGCGACCTCGTCGCGGGGCAGCAGCTCCGGCGGACGCCGGTTGTTGTCCGGGTCCTTGTACCAGCGGTCCGCCTCCTCCTCGTTGTCCGCGTACTGCTTGCGGAAGACGTCGGGGACGTAGTCGAACATGAACCGCTTGCCGTCGGAGTTCTTCAGCACGCCGCCGTCGCCACGCACCGACTCGGTGACCAGGATGCCCTTCACCGACACGGGCCAGACCATGCCGGTCGGGTGGAACTGGAGGAACTCCATGTTGATCAGAGTGGCCCCGGCGCGCAGGGCGAGAGCGTGACCGTCTCCCGTGTACTCCCAGGAGTTCGAGGTGACCTTGTAGGACCGGCCGACGCCGCCGGTGGCGAGGACCACCGCGGGTGCCTCGAACAGGATGAACTCGCCGGACTCCCGGTAGTAGCCGAACGCGCCGGCCACCCGCTCGCCGTCGAGCAGCAGCTCGGTGATGGTGGTCTCGGCGAAGATCTTGATCCGGGCCTCGTAGTCGCCGAGGTCGCGCTTGTCCTCCTGCTGCAGGGAGACGATCTTCTGCTGGAGGGTACGGATCAGCTCCAGGCCGGTCCGGTCACCGACGTGCGCCAGGCGGGGGTACTCGTGGCCACCGAAGTTGCGCTGCGAGATCTTCCCGTCCTTGGTGCGGTCGAAGAGCGCCCCGTACGTCTCCAGCTCCCAGATCCGCTGCGGCGACTCCTTCGCGTGCAGCTCGGCCATCCTGAAGTTGTTGAGGAACTTGCCGCCGCGCATGGTGTCGCGGAAGTGCACCTGCCAGTTGTCCCGGCTGTTCACGTTCCCCATCGCGGCCGCCGCGCCGCCCTCGGCCATCACCGTGTGGGCCTTGCCGAAGAGCGACTTGGAGATGATCGCCGTCTTCTTGCCGGCCAGTCGGGCCTCGATCGCCGCCCGCAGGCCGGCGCCGCCGGCCCCGATCACGACGACGTCGTAGTGGTGTCGTTCGATTCGCGTCTCAGTCATGTCCAGGGCCTCTAGTTGATGAACCGCAGGTCGTTGAACCAGCCGGCCCCCACCGCCATGACGTAGAAGTCGGTGAGCGCCAGGGTGCCGAGGGTGATCCAGGCGAGCTGCATGTGCCGGACGTTCAGCCAGGAGATGAACGTCCAGGCCTTGTACCGCACCGGGTGCTTGGAGAAGTGCTTGAGTCGCCCGCCGATGATGTGCCGGCAGGAGTGGCAGGAGATGGTGTACGCCCAGAGCATCACCACGTTGGCCAGCAGGATCAGGTTGCCGAAGCCGAAGCCGAAGCCCTTCGGCGAGTGGAAGGCGTAGATCGCGTCGTACGTGTTGATCAGCGAGATGATCGCGGCGGCGTAGAAGAAGTAGCGGTGCAGGTTCTGGCCGAGCAGCGGGAACCGGGTCTCCCCGCCGTACGACTCGTGCCCGTCGGGGACGGCGCAGGCCGGCGGCGACAGCCAGAACGACCGGTAGTACGCCTTGCGGTAGTAGTAGCAGGTCAACCGGAACAGCAGCAGGAACGGCAGGGTCAACGCCGCGTCCGGGATGATCCACCAGCCGGGCAGGAAGCTGCCGAAGTGCGAGGAGCCCTCGACGCACCGGTCCGTCACGCACGGGGAGTAGAACGGGGTCAGGTAGTGGTACGCGTCCACCCAGTACCACTTGTGCATGAAGACCCGGACCGTCGCGTACGCGACCCAGGCGCTGAGCCCGATGACGGTGATCAGTGGCTGGAACCACCAGCGGTCGGTCCGCAACGTCTTCGCCGCGATCGCGGCGCGTGCCCGCGCCCCCCGCGGCCTCGTTGCCGTTGATGTCATTCGAGTCGTCTCCCTGACGGGGCCCTCGCGGGCGGCGGATCAGTCGTACCGGTCAGCGGACCGGCGAGACCGCGTCCACTGCCACGTCTTGCGCACGCAGGCGACCGCACCGGCGTACCGGCGCAGCTAAGTGACACACGTTACGCCGATCTTCGCGGCCCGGCCGCGCAACGCAGTGTCCCGTGTGTCCCCCAGCTTGGAAAGAGCCGGAGCACGATCGATGTCCGGCTGTTAGGAAAGATCGTCCGGCGTGGTCAGCCCGAGGCGCCGCCGGTGAAGTTCCAGGCGGCCAGGCGCACTGGCGGCGCTTCCCACCACACGCCGTCCACCCGGTCCGGTTGCCGCACCGGCCGCCGGCCGAGGCCGAGCACCGCGCCCGGGCCGAGCGCCCGCGGGTACGACTCGGTGAAGCGGAAGTCGCGGACCGCCCGGGTCGGCACGGCGTCCTCGACCAGCCAGACCCCGTTGCGGGTCAGGCCGGTGATCACCAGGCGCTTCGGGTCGAGCACCCGGGTGTACCAGAAGTCGCTGACCAGCAGCCCCCGCTTCACCCCGGCGGCCAGCGCGGCGGTGTCCGGGTCGGCCACCGCGCCGACGTCCGCGACCGGGACGCCGGCGGCCGGCCCGCCGTCGCCATGCGTGGCGAGGAGGCGGAGGTTGTGGGGGAGCGGGCCGAACGTGGTGCTGCCCGGGCCGCCGTGACCGGTGGAACCGGTGCCCGCCTGCGCGCCGCTGCGCCGATCGTGTGCCATGGCCCGGGTGACGCCCCCGTCCACCAGGGTCAGCGCCCGCCGGGCGGTCCCCTCCGGGTCGTACGGGAGGGCCGAGCCGTGCAGCGGGTCGTCGACCAGGGTCACCGCGGGGTCGAACTGGGCGACGCCCGGCTCGGCGAAGGACTGCCGCTCCGCGTACCGCTTGCCGTTGAAGCCGTACCACGCCAGGTTCTGCAACAGGTCGGCGACGGCGGCCGGTTCGAGCACCACCTCGTACCGGCCCGGCGGCAGCTCCACCGGGTCGGCGGCGGCACGCGCCTTGGCGGCCGCCCGGGCGCCGAGGGCGGCGCCGTCGAGGGCGGCGAGGCGGTCGGCGCAGAGCCGGGCCACCCCGTCCGCCCCGCCGGTCCGCGCGATCCCGTCCATCGCCGCCTCGGTGGAGCGTCCCCGGGCGCTGTGACCGGCGGAATTGGCGAACGCCCCGGACCGGTGCGCCGTACGGCAGTAGCCGGCCGCCTCCAGCCCGCCGACCGCGTCCACGAAGGCGCGTACCGGGGCGGCGCGCTCGTCCGGGTCGGCGTGCGCGGTGGCCTCGTCCCAGTCGCCGGCCGGCGGCACCGCCGACGGCGGGATCAGCCCCGGCCAGGCCGGGTCGGGCGGGCCGAGCCGCGCCGCGGTCAGCGTCCGCTCCACCAGGGCGCGCAGCCCGTCGGGGGTGGCCACGCTGCCGCTGCCGGCGGCGGTCCGGCCGTCGACGTGCAGCCGCAGCCGCACCCCGATCGCCGACTCGGCGACGTTCTGGTGGATGAAGGAGTTGGCGAACCGGGTCAGCGCCAGCTCGAACCGGTTCGCGACCACCTCGGCCTGCGCCTGCGGCCCGGCGAGCCGGCGGACCAGCTCCACCACCTGACCGGCGACGTCCAGCTCGGTCATTCCCGCACCCTTCTGCCGGTCGGCCGAGTGGTCGTTCACGCCCGCACCCCCACCCGGACGTTGCGGAACCGGGCCGGGGCGGCCGGGTGGCCGGTGTGGCCGGTCTGGCCGGGTTGACCCTTGCCGCAGTTCGGCGTGCCCCACGGGACGATCTCGCTGGAGAGCATGTCCATCGACCGCCAGAAGAGCGGGCCGATCCCGGTGTACGTCGGGTTGCGCAGCATCCGCCCGCGCCGGCCCTTCTTCACCTCCCAGCCGATCTCGCAGCCGAACTGGAAGTTGAGCCGCTTGTCGTCGATTGACCAGGAACGGTTGAGGTCCATCAGCACCCCGTCGTCGGTGGCGGCGATGATCTCGTCGAGCGTGTGCGGGCCGGGCTCCAGGCCGACGTTGGTCATCCGCACCATCGGCAGCCGGGCCCAGCCGTCGGCGCGTACGCTGCCGCCGTGGTCGAGACCGGCGACGGCGGCCGAGTCCCGGCCGGCGAGCACGCCCACCCACCGCCCCTCGCGGACCGCGTCCCGCTTCACCGCCGGGGAGCCCTCGTCGTCGTAGCCGAAGCTGCCGAGCGCGCCGGGCAGCGCCGGGTCGATGGTGACGTTCATCAGCTCCGAGCCGTAGCGCAGCGTGCCGAGCTGGGCCAGGTCCAGCCAGGACGTGCCGGCGAAGGCGGCCTCCCAGCCGAGGATCCGATCCAGCTCGATCGCGTGCCCGACCGACTCGTGGATCTGCAGCGCGAGCTGCTCGCCGCCGAGGATCAGGTCGGTCTCGCCGCTCGGGCACTCGGGGGCGGTGAGCAGTTCCCGGGACTCCTCGGCGATCCGGGCGGCGTGCGCGGCCAGGTCGAGCGAGGTGACCAGCTCCCAGCCGGTGGTGCCGTACTGGCCCCGGTAGCTGGGGTAGGAGCGGCGCTGCGTCTCCCCGTCGCCGATGGAGGTGGCCGAGATGCCGCCGCCGCACTCCCGGATCCGCTGGTCGATCCGGTGCCCCTCGCTGGAGACGAACCACTTGGCGGTGTCCCAGATCTGGTAGAGCCCCTCGGCCAGGTCGGCGCCGTGCTCCCGCATCGTCGCGGTGGCCCGCACCAGCAGGTCGCCCTTGTTCGACAGGGGCACGCCGAGCGGGTCGACGGCACAGTCCGAGGCCCAGCTCGCGGTGGTCGCCTCGACGGGGACCAGGTCGATGGGTGGGCCGGGAACCCCCGCGCTCGCGGCGGCTATCCGCGCGGCGCGCCGGCCGGCGTCCCGGGCCGCCGCGTCCGACAGGTCCGGTACGGCGTGGAAGCCCCAACTCGACCCGACCAGCGCCCGGACGCCCAGCCCGATGCTCTCGTCCTGGGTCAGCTCCTCGATGTCGCCGTTGCGGGCCGACATCGACTCGTAGCGGCGGTGCATCACCCGGGCGTCCGCGTACCGGGCGCCCGCGTCGAGGGCGGCCTGGACGGCGGCGGTCGCCGCGTCGAACTCGGTCATGCGACCGACCCTAGGCGAGCCGACCGACATCCGTCAGGGGACGAGATCCTCCGGCCGGATCGTCGCCCGCACCGGCTCGGTCAGCTCCAGGACCTGGCCGGGCTTGGTCACCGACTGCTCCTTGTAGTGGCTGTGGTGCCGACGGTGGAGATGCAGGGTGCCGTTCTCCTGCTCGATCAACAGATACCATTCGATGCCCGCGGCGGCGTAGTAGTGCATCTTGAGCACCTTGTCGGTGGCCGCGTTGCTGGGCGAGATGATCTCGCAGACCAGCCGCACGTCCCTGGCCTCGACGTTGAGCTCGTCGAAGTCGATGGGGCCGGTGATGACGAGATCGGGAATCGGGATGCGGCCGGGCCGGAGCCGTACGTTGACCGCTTCGAGCACGTGCAACCCGGCCGCGCGCGCGGGGAGGCGCAGTGCCGCCCGCAACTCGCCGGAGATGTTCTGGTGCCGTGGGGTGGGGGCTGGGGTCACGTGGAGGCTCCCGTCGAAGAGTTCGACGCGTTGCTGCGTCTCGCCGAGGGCGAGGTACTCCTCTTCGGTCCACGGTCCGTCGTGGCCGAACACCGCCGCGGTCATGGTCACCTCCACCTCGTGTCGGCGGGAATCTTCACGTGGTTACCCCGACCATGGTCGCATCCGACGTGCGACCGACGCGGGACGACATCGAGTTGTGGCGGTGAATGTCCAGGTGAGGGCTGTTCATGGCCGATGCCGAGTCGTTACGCTGAGCCCCGCTGACAGCTCCCGCCTTGTAGCTTATTTTCGCCCTCAGGACTTTGCTGTAGGTTCTCTTCACTACTGAGGGAGGCGGTCGTGGGCAGGTCGGAGTCGGCGCCGTCCGGGGAACCGGACCGCCCCGAAGTGCCGGAGCAGCGCTCCGGCGAGGGGCCCTACCTGCGGGTGAACGACCTGCGGGTCCGGTTCGACACCGAGGACGGCGTGGTGCGCGCGGTCGACGGGGTGTCGTTCGCGGTCGAGCGGGGCCGCACGCTCGGCATCGTCGGCGAGTCCGGCTCGGGCAAGAGCGTCACCTCCCTGGCCGTCCTCGGCCTGCACAACGCCAAGCGCGCCAGCATCACCGGCGAGATCTTCGTCGGCGGTCGCCAGCTGGTCGGCCTGCCGGAGGAGGAGGTACGCCGGCTGCGCGGCCGGGACATGGCGATGATCTTCCAGGACCCGTTGTCGGCCTTGCACCCGTACTACACGGTGGGCAGGCAGATCGCCGAGGCGTACCGGGTGCACCACCCGAAGGCGGGGAAGCGGGAGGCCCGGCAGCGGGCGGTGGACATGCTCGGGCGGGTGGGGATTCCGCAGCCGGCGCGGCGGTTCGACCAGTACCCGCATGAGTTCTCGGGTGGGATGCGGCAGCGGGCGATGATCGCGATGGCCCTGGTCAACGATCCGGATCTGCTGATCGCGGACGAGCCGACGACGGCGCTGGACGTGACGGTGCAGGCGCAGATCTTGGATCTGCTGGCTGATCTGCAGGCGGAGTTTCATTCGGCGATCATTCTGATCACCCATGACCTGGGTGTGGTGTCGCAGGTGGCCGACGACGTGTTGGTGATGTACGGCGGTCGGGCGGTGGAACACGGGAGTGTGGCGCAGGTGTTGCGGCGGCCGCAGCATCCGTACACGTGGGGGTTGCTGTCGAGCGTGCCGTCGTTGCGCGGTGACGCGGACGCGGACCTGGTGCCGATTCCGGGCAATCCGCCGTCGTTGATCAATCTGCCGTCGGGGTGCGCGTTCCACCCGCGCTGCCGCTACGCCGGCCGCAACGGCAACCGGTCGACCACCGAGGTGCCCGAGTTGCGCCCGGCCGGGGAGGACGGGCACCTGGTCGCCTGCCACCTGCCGGCCGAGGAGCGCACCCGGCTCTACCAGGAGGACGTGGCACAGGTGGGGGTGGCGCGATGAGCGAGGAGCCGCTGCTGCGGGTGCGAGGTCTGGCGAAGCACTTCCCGGTGCGCGGTGGCTTCCGCACCACCGGGTTGGTGCGGGCGGTCGACGGCCTGGACTTCGACGTCCGGCCCGGGGAGACCCTGGGCCTGGTCGGGGAGTCCGGCTGTGGGAAGACCACCACCGGGCGGATGCTGGTGCGGTTGCTGGAGCCGACGGCCGGCAGTATCGAGTTCGCGGGGCGGGACATCACCCACGCCCGGCGGGGCGAGTTGCGGCCGTTGCGGCAGGACCTGCAGATCATCTTCCAGGACCCGTACGCGTCGTTGAACCCCCGGCACACGGTCGGCCGGATCGTGGCGATGCCGCTGCAGGTCAACGGCATCACCCCGCCCGGTGGGGTCAGGAAGCGGGTCCAGGAACTCCTCGAGCTGGTCGGGTTGAACCCGGAGCACTACAACCGGTACCCGCACGAGTTCTCCGGCGGGCAGCGCCAGCGCATCGGCATCGCCCGCGCCCTGGCGTTGCGGCCGAAGCTGATCGTCGCCGACGAGCCGGTCTCCGCCCTGGACGTGTCGATCCAGGCGCAGGTGATCAACCTGCTGCGGGATCTGCAACGGGACCTGGATCTGGCGTTCGTGTTCATCGCCCACGACCTGGCCGTGGTCCGGCACTTCTGCCACCGCGTCGCGGTGATGTACCTGGGCAAGATCGTCGAGATCGGTGACCGCGACGACATCTACCAGCGCCCGCAGCACCCCTACACCCGGGCGCTGCTGTCGGCGATCCCCGATGTGACCACCCTCGGCCCGACCGGCCGGATCCGGCTCACCGGGGACGTGCCCACCCCGCTCAACCCGCCGTCGGGCTGCCGCTTCCGCACCCGCTGCTGGAAGGCCCAGGAGCGGTGCGCGACCGAGGAACCGGCACTGGTGCCGCGCGGCGGCAACCAGGCCACCGCCTGTCATTTCCCGGAGACGGGAACGATCAGCCCGAGCGCGAGCCCGGACCCCGCGCGGGCCGGCGCGAGTTCGGCCGGGCCGGTCGGCGAGACCGCCGAGGAGGTGTCGAAATGAGCATGTCCCCGGTCGAGGGCGTGGCACTGGCCGAGATCGAGTCCACCGGCACGGGTCCCGAGGAGAAGTCCCTCGTCGGTCGCTCACCGGGCCAACTGGTCTGGAGCCGGCTGCGGCGCGACCGCACCGCGCTGGTCAGCGGCGTGGTGCTGGCCCTGTTCGTCCTGCTGGCGGTGGCGGCGCCACTGGTCCAGCGGCTCTACGGGGTGTCGCCGAACGAGCAGTTCGGTGACCTGCTGGACACCACCGGCATGCCCCTCGGTTACGTCGGCGGGGTCAACGCCGACCACTGGTTCGGGCTCGAACCGGGCCTGGGCCGGGACATCTTCATCCGGATGATCTTCGGTATCCGCACCTCGCTGCTGATCGCGCTCGGCGCCGCGCTGGTCACCGCGACGATCGGGGTGGTGCTCGGGATCCTCGCCGGTTACCTCGGCGGGGTGATCGACTCGGTGATCGGTTGGGTCACCGACGTCGCCCTGGCGATGCCGTTCCTCGTCTTCGCGCTGGCCGTGGTGCCGACGTTCTCGCTGCGCTTCTACGGCCCCCGGGACGCGGTGCCGACCTGGTTCGCGGTCACCACGCTGATCGTGGTCTTCGCCGCGTTCGGCTGGACCGGCACCGCCCGGCTGGTACGCGGACAGGTGGTGTCGCTGCGCGAGCGGGAGTTCGTGGAGGCGGCCCGGGCTAGCGGGGCCGGGCTGGGACACATGCTCTTCCGGCAACTGCTGCCGAACATCTGGGCCCCGATCCTGGTCTCGTTCTCGCTCGCGGTGCCGGCGTACGTGACCGGCGAGGCCGCGCTGTCCTTCCTCGGCATCGGACTTCCCGAGTCGGTGCCGAGCTTCGGCCGGATGATCTATCGCAGCATCGACTACCTGCAGACCGACCCGGCCTACGTCTTCTTCCCCGGCATCACCATCTTCGCGCTCGTGCTGGCGTTCAACCTCTTCGGCGATGCGCTCCGCGACGCGCTCGACCCGAAGTCGTCACGGTAAGGGGTACTGCGCATGATGCGCTTCCTGCTGAAGCGGGTGCTGCTGGCGGTCTCGGTGCTGTTCGCGGTGAGCGTCGTCAGCTTCCTGATGTTCTTCGCGCTGCCCCGCGACCCGGTGACCGGCATGTGCCCGAAGAACTGCAACGCCGAGCGCCTGGAACGGGTGCGTACCGAGCTGGGGCTGAACGACCCGAGGACGGAGCAGTACGCCAACTACATGAAGGGCATCTTCGTCGGCCGCGACCTGGGCAGCGCGCAGGGCGGCAAGTGCGAGGCGCCCTGTCTCGGCTACTCCTACGTCAACAGCGAGGCGGTCAGCGACACCTTCGCCCGGGTCCTGCCGGTGACGTTGAACATCGTCATCCCGGCGGCGGTGCTGTGGCTCGCCCTCGGGGTCGGGCTGGGGATGATCTCGGCATTGCGAAGAGGTTCGCTGCTCGACCGCGTCTCGATCGGGCTCACCCTGACGTTCGCCTCGTTGCAGCTCTACTTCGTCGGTGCCGTGCTGTTGCTGATCTTCGTCTATACCCTGAAGATCCTGCCGACGCCGCGGTACACGCCCCTCGTGGACAACCCGGTGGAGTGGGCGCGGGGGCTCGTGCTGGCCTGGGTCACCCTGGCGCTGCTCTTCTCCGCGATCTACGCGCGGTTGTCGCGGGCGCAGATGCTGGAGACGCTCTCCGAGGACTTCGTCCGGACGGCCCGGGCCAAGGGCATGCCGAAGCGGCAGGTCTACGGGCGGCACGCGCTGCGGGCGGCGATCACGCCGATCGTGACGATCGCCGGTCTGGACGTGGGCGGCGCGCTCGGCGGCACGGTGATCACCGAGACGACCTTCGGGATCCAGGGGCTGGGCCGTACCGCGGTGGAGGCGGTCCGCCAGGGGGACCTTCCGACCATCATGGCCACCGTGTTGATCTCCGCGCTCTTCGTGGTCGTCGCGAACGTCGTCGTCGACCTGCTCTACGCGTTCATCGACCCCCGGGTACGCCTCGGCTGACCTCCCGGGTGCCGATCGTTGTGGCCCCGTTACCTGCTCGAAATTTACGGCGAACGAAAGCTAGGCGAAGCTTTCCTTCAATGGCGATCCCGGAGGAGTGAGTATGCGAGCAAGACTCGTCACCGCCATGGGCGGTGCGATCGCACTGGCGGTTGCCCTCGGTGCGTGCAGCAAGAACACCGGCGACAACGCCGACAGCGTGGACAGCAACAAGCCGCGCACCGGCGCCATCGCGACCGACCCCAAGGACTCCCTCGGTCCGGCGCCGGAGGTGGCCGGCGCGGCCAAGGGTGGGACCTTCTACATCCTGCGCGAGAACAAGATCTCCCACCTGGACCCGCAGCGGGTCTACTCGTTCGCCGGTCTGATGGGTAGCCAGCTCTACGCCCGCTACCTCACCACCTTCAAGGACGACGGCAAGGGCAACGTCACCCTGGTCGGCGACCTGGCCGAAACCCCCGGCACCAACGTGAACAACGACTGCAAGGTCTGGGAGTTCAAGATCAAGCAGGGGGTGAAGTTCGAGGACGGCCGGCCGATCACCGCCAAGGAGATCGCGTACGGCATCGCCCGCTCCTTCGACCCGGACCTCACCGGCGGCCCGACCTACCTGCAGGAGTGGCTGGCCGACAGCCCGCAGTACGACACCAAGTGGAACTTCAAGGCCAACAAGACGTCGCTGCCGCCGGGGCTGAGCACGCCGGACGAGCGGACGCTGCGCTTCGAGTTCAACAAGCCCCGCTGCGACCTGCCGTTCGCCGTGTCGCTGCCGGCCACCGCTCCGCTGCCCGCGGACAAGGACACCGGCGTCAACCTCGACCAGCAGCCGTTCTCGTCCGGGCCGTACAAGATCACCAAGCACACGCCGGGCGTGGAGATGGTGCTCGAGCGCAACCCGAACTGGGACCCGGCGACCGACCCGGTGCGCCACCAGTACCCGGACAAGTTCATCTGGTCCTTCGGCGCGGACAACGCCACCCAGACCAACCGCGTGCTCGCCGGCACCGGCAACGACGCCGCCGCGGTGGCCACCGGCGGAGTCCCGTCCGAGCTGATCGCCAAGGTCACCGGCGACGCCAAGCTCAAGGAGCGGATGATCGTCGCCGCCACGCCGAACGCGTACCGGCTGAGCATCAACACCACGCGGGTCACGGACCTGTCCGTGCGGCAGGCGATCAACTACGCGATCGACCGCAGCAGCATCACCAAGAACCTCGGCGGCCCGTACGGCGCCGTGCCGCTCACCACGCTGCTGCCGCCCACCACGCTCGGCTACCAGAAGTCCGACGTGTACCCGGCCGGCGAGAGCGGCAACCCGGAGAAGGCGAAGGAGGTGCTCGCCGGCAAGAGTGTCAGCCTGGTGCTCGGCACCTCCGACGACACCCCGTCGCAGGAGACGGCGACCCAGGTCAAGAACGCCTTGGAGAAGGCCGGCTTCACGGTCACCATCAAGCCGATCCCCGAGGACGGCTACCTCGACGCGGTGAAGAAGAAGACCAACCCGTGGGACATCTGGGTCGACTCCTGGGCGGCTGACTGGCCCAGCGGCGCCTCGATCCTGCCGGTGCTCTTCGACGGCCGCAACATCAAGGCCGAGGGCAACAGCAACACGTCGCAGCTCAACAACGAGGCCATCAACGCCGAGTTCGACCGGGTGCTCGCGCTCGACCCGGCGAAGCAGGCCGACGAGTGGAGCAAGCTGGACGAGCGGCTCATGAAGGAGTCGGCGCCGGCCGTGCCGCTGTACAACGAGGTGGTCTCCGTCGCCCATGGCGAGAAGGCCGGCGGGGTCTTCGTGGGCAGCATCTTCGGCTGGCCCAGCTTCGTGGACGCCTACGTCAAGCAGTAACACCGCACGGACCGCCCCCGGCCGACAGCGTCGTCGGCCGGGGGCGGTCGCATCCGCGGGCCCTTCTCGTCGACGGGGCGCTCCTCACCGCAGGTGGGTGCGGAGGAAGTCCAGTTCCAGCTTGAGCAGGCGCTCGGCGGTGCCGCCGGTCGCCATGTGGGTCGCCCCGGTCAGCGGCAGCACCGCGTGCGGCCGGCCGGCGGCCAGCAGCGCCGCCGAGAGCCGCAGCGTGTGCGCGGCCAGCACGTTGTCGTCCACCAGGCCGTGCACCAGCAGCATCGGCCGGGCCTGCTCCGGGGCGCCGACCGGCTCGGCGGCCAGTTCCACCAGCGAGTGGTGGGCGTACACGTCCATCCCGTCCTCCGGCAGGCCGAGATAACGCTCGGTGTAGGCGGTGTCGTACAGCGTCCAGTCGGTGACCGGCGCGCCGACGATCGCGCAGCGGAACAGCTCCGGGTGCCGCAGCACCGCCAGCCCGGCCAGCCAGCCGCCGAACGACCAGCCCCGCACGGCCACCCGGTCCAGGTCCAGGTCCGGATGCTTGCCCGCCAGGGCGGTGAGCGCGTCCACCTGGTCGGCCAGGATCACGTCGGCCAGCCGCCGATGGATCGCCTTCTCGAACGACGGCGCGATCCCCGGGGTGCCCCGGTTGTCGATCGTCACCACCGCGAAGCCCGAGTCGGCCCACCACTGCCGTTCCAGCCAGGCCCCCCGGGCCGAGATCACCTCCTGGTGCCCGGGACCGCCGTAGACGTCCAGCAGCACCGGCAGCCGGGTGCCCTTCACGTGGTCGGTCGGGTAGAGCACCGCGGTCGGCAGCCGCCGGTCGGTCACCCGGACCAGGGTCGGCCTCGGCGCGTACGGCGGGTTGGCGGCCAGCGAGCGGAGCCGCGCCACCTCCCGGTCCTCGTGCCAGACCGACCACCTGGTCCCCGGGTGCTCCAGCGACGCGGTGCCGACCGCCAGCGTCGCGCCACCGATCGCGGCCGTGTGCCAACCCGGGTCGCCGCTCAACCGGCGGGCGTCCACGCCGCCGCCGATCGCCGTGCGGACCCGGAACAGGTGCCGTTGGCTCGGCTCGCCCTCGCTCGCCTCGACCAACAGGTCCGCCGGGCCGTTCGGGCCCGCCGGCAGCCGGCCCACCACCCGGCGTACGTAGAGCGACGGCGGGGTGAGCAGGGTGCCGTCGGCGAACAGGCAGCGGGCGTCGTACCCGTCGTGGGCCAGCTCCCCGCCCACCAGCACCCGCCCGTCCGGCAGGTGGGCCGGGGTGCCGGGGATCGGCTCCACCCAGCGCGGGTCGGCCAGCTCGGCGTGCACCTGGGTCTCCCCGGTACGCGGGTCCACCGCGAGCACCAGGCCGTGCTGCTGGGACCGGCGCAGCACGGTGATCAGCGGCCCGCCGTCCGCCCAGTCCACCGAGGTCAGGTACGGGTAGGTCTCGCGGTCCCAGTGCACGTCGACCCAGCCGCCGTCCAGGTCGAGCAGGTGCAGACTGACCTCGGCGTTCTGCCCGCCCGCGCGGGGGTACGCGATGGTCGTCGGCGGGCTCGCCGGATCGGCCGGGTCGTGCAGGTGCCAGTGGGGCAGCCGAGACTCGTCCACCCGCGCGGCCAGCACCGAGCGCCCGTCCGGCGCCCACCAGTAGCCGCGGAAGCGGTCGAACTCCTCGGCCGCGATGTGCTCGGCCAGACCCCAGGTGACGCCGCTGTCCTCGCCGGCCAGCAGGGTGTCCGTGCCGTCGGACTCGACCACCCGGAGCTGCCCCCGGCGCACCCCCTCGGCGGCGTCGGTGACGTAGGCCAGTCGTTCCCCGGTCGGATCCGGACGGGGGTCGATCACCGGGCCGACGGTGGCCACCTCCACCACGTCGCCGTGCACCAGGTCCGCCCGAAACAGGCGGCTGGCCAGCGGGAACACCGCGATCCGGCCGGCCGCGTCCAGGGCGTACGAGCCGATGCCGGCGGCGCTGAGCCGCAGCCGTTCGCGCAGCGCCCGCTCGCCCGGCGCCAGCGCGGCCGGGTCGGCGTCCGCCTCGAGCAGGGTCGCCGGGTCGGCGACCAGCCGTTCCTCGGCGGAAGCGACGTCCAGCAGCCAGAGCGCGTCGGCGGGGTCCTCCGGACCGGACGAGCGCAGGAAGATCACCCGGGAGCCGTCGTCGGCGACGGAGACGGCGCGCGGCGCCCCGTGGCTGAACCGGCGGGTACGGGCGGCCAGCTCGGGAAAGTCCACAGTTCGGATCGTAGAGCCGCATCGGGCGTGATGTGGCCGACCTGGGTGGACGCGTCAGGCTCGGTCGGCGGAGGACGACGGTTAGAGTGACGGTCGTGACGACCCTGCCCGACCGCCGCCTGCTGCTGGTCCACGCGCACCCCGACGACGAGTCCATCGGCACCGGTTCGACCATGGCGCACTACGCCGCGACCGGGGCCCACGTCACCCTGGTGACCTGCACGCTGGGCGAGGAGGGCGAGATCCACGTGCCCGAGCTGGCCCAGCTCGCCGCGGCCGAGGCCGACCAGCTCGGCGGGTACCGGATCGGCGAGCTCGCCGCCGCCTGCGCCGCGCTCGGCATCACCGACCACCGCTTCCTCGGCGGCGCCGGCCGCTACCGCGACTCGGGGATGATGGGGCTCGCCACCAACGAGCACCCCCGCGCCTTCTGGCAGGCGGACGTCGACGAGGCCGCCGGGCACCTGGTGGAGATCATGCGCGAGGTACGCCCGCAGGTCATGATCACGTACGACCCCAACGGCTTCTACGGGCACCCGGACCACATCCAGGCGCACCGGGTGGCGATGCGGGCGGTGGAACTCGCCGCCGTCGGGGGCTTCGCCCCCGCGAAGGTCTACTGGACGGCCATGCCGCGCAGTGTGCTGGCGGCCGGCCTGGAGCACTTCGTCGAGGCCTCGGACAACCCCTTCGCCGGCATCGAGAGCGTCGACGAGCTGCCCTTCGGCACCCCCGACCCGGAGATCGCCGCCCGGATGGACGCCACCGACCAGCACACCGCCAAGGAGGCGGCGATGCGGGCGCACGCCACCCAGATTCCGGCCACCTCCTGGCTCTACTCGATCGCCGGCAACTTCGGCGCCGAGTTCATGGGCGTCGAGTACTTCACCCTGGCGGTCGGCGAGAAGGGTCCGGGCAACGGCCCGTACGGCTGGGAGGACGACCTGTTCGCCGGGCTGGCGCTGAACGGGCCGGACCGGTCCCCGGTCGCGGCGGCCGGCCTCCGGTGACCCTGCCGACCGCGTCGATGTCGGTCGTACCCGAGCAGGAGCCGGCGCCGCCGCCCGCGCGCCCACGGCCGGCGGTCGACCTCGCGCTGCGGGTCGCCGGTGGCCTGATCGCCGTGCTCGCCGGGGTGCTCTCGGCGGTGCTGGAGCTGCTGCTCTCCACCGTGCGGGTGGGCGGTCAGCTGATCGGCGTGTCGGCGCTGGTGGCGATCGGCGCCGGCATCGCGCTGAGCTGGTTCGCCCACGAGGCGGTCGGCACCCGGTGGGCGGTGGTGCTGCCCGCCGTGCCGTGGTTCGCGCTGATGGCGGTGGCCTCGGTCCGGACCACCGAGGGGGACCTGCTGGTCTCCGGTGACAACTGGGTCGGGCTGGCGATGATCGTCGCCGGGGCGATGACGTTCGCGGTGATGGGCTTCCGGCAGATCCTCGCGCCACCGGCCCGGCACCACGGGTGATGACGGCACACAGGTTGCGGTGGTAGACATTCCTGCCAGAAGTCCCGCCGCTCCGGCGGGCGTACGGCGGAGGTGTGCGATGGGGCGGTGGCGCGCGGTGGGCGTGCTCGCGATGGCGCTGTTCGCGGTCAACGTGCTGGCCCGGCTGGTCATCAGGTTCGGTTTCGAGGGCGACGACAGCGCCGCCGACCGGGTGTCCCTGGTGATGTTCGTGGTGATCGGGCTGATCCTCGCCGCGCTGGCGTTCCGCTGGGGGCGCGACCGTCCGGTGGGCCGCTGGGCCGGTGAGCTCGCCGCTGCGGTGGGCGTGGCGCTGGCGCTGACCGTGTTCGTCGCCTCGCTGCTGGTCGGCGAGAACCCGTTCGGCGGTGGCGCCGGGCTCTTCTTCGCCCAGATCTGGCTCTACCTCGCCGCCGCGGGGGCGGGCGTCCTGGTCGGCTACCTGATCCTCACCGCGCTCGGCCGCGACTACCGCTCCCAGCAACTCAAGCGGTACGCCCAGCTCAAGGCTGCCAAGCCGCGCCGCGTCGTCCGCCGCTGACCCCCACACACAGCGCCATGATCGTCTGTTGCTGAGGGGCCCGCCGCGCCGTCGGCCGGCCCACTGCACAGCAGACGATCATGAATCGAGGCGGCGGGTCGCGCCGCGGGCTCAGGCGGGGGCGACGCGGGTCAGGTACGTGTGGTGGGTGGTGAAGCCGAGACCCCGGTAGAGGGCCACCGCCGGGGTGTTGCGCTGCTCGACCTGGAGGAAGGCGTGGCTCGCCCCTTGCGTCGTGCCCCAGTCGACCAGCGACCGCAGCACCCGGCTGGCCAGCCCCTGCCGACGCGCCTCGGGCAGCACCTCGATCAGGGTCAGGCCGAGCCAGCGCCCCTGCCCGGTGACCGTGCCCCGGCCGACGGCGACCAGCCTGCCGTCGGCGTACACCTGGGCGAAGCGGACCCGGTCCACGGCGGTGAGCACGTGCCGGGCGGCGTCCGGCAGGCCGCCCTTGCGGCCGGCGGCGACGGCCAGCCAGTCGTCCGACGGCGCGGCGGCCAGCTCGACCGGCGGCAGGCCGGCGCGGGCCGGCGCGGGTGCCGACAGCGCGGCGAGCGCCACGGTCTGTACCAGTACCGGCGGCCGGGTGCCCCACCCGCGCGCGTCCAGCTCGGCGCCGACCGGCGCGGCGAGCGGCAGCGGGGTGTTGACCATGGCCGGCTGGCGGTGGTCGGCGTACCAGCGCTCGACGGCGTCCAGGGCGGCCGGGAGCGGGCGGTCCGGGTCGCCCACCGGCAGCGCCGAGTTCGCCCGGCCGGTCCAGCCGTCGGCGCTGCGCAGCAGCCAGTCGCCGAGCCGACCGCGGACGGGGGCGGGCCACGCCTCGTCGGCGGCCAGTTCCAGGGCGACCACCGCGGCGGCGGTCGGCCGGCGGGCCGGCGGCACCCGCTTGGCCCGGTGCACCTCGCCCACCGGGACCCGCAGCCGGCCCTGGGCGGTCGCCAGCGTGATGTGGGTCTCGCTCACCTCGACCAGCTCCCCGAGGGCGTCGGAGAAGAGCGGCCGGCCTTCGCGAATCCCCACAATCCGGCGGACCACGATCCGGTGTCCCACGTCCTGCTGCCGGAGCACCATTCATCCCCTCCCCGGCGAGATACTAGGCTCTTACCGTCGCGGGTGATCGCGGCGAGTCTTGCGGAGGAGAAGACCGGTGACCTACATCATCGCCGAGCCGTGCGTCGATGTGCTCGACAAGGCATGCATCGAGGAGTGCCCGGTCGACTGCATCTACGAGGGCAATCGGATGCTCTACATCCACCCCGACGAGTGCGTCGACTGTGGTGCCTGTGAGCCGGTCTGCCCGGTCGAAGCGATCTTCTACGAGGACGACGTCCCGGAGCAGTGGAAGGACTACACCGGGGCGAACTACGAGTTCTTCGAGGACCTCGGCTCGCCCGGCGGCGCCTCCAAGATCGGCAAGGTGGAGAAGGACGCCACGTTCGTCGCCGCCCAGCCGCCGCGCGGAGAGGGCCACTGAACCGGCCCGCGCCGGTCTCGTCGCGGCTGCCCGACTTCACCTGGGACACCCTGGACGCCGCGGCCGCGACGGCAGCGGCGCACCCGGACGGTCTGATCAACCTCTCCATGGGCACGCCGGTGGACCCGGTGCCCACGGTGATCCGGCAGGCGCTCGCCGACGCGTCCGACGCCCCGGGCTACCCGCTGACCGCGGGCACCCCCGCGCTGCGGGAAGCCATCGCGGCGTGGGTCGCCCGGGCCTGCGGCGCCGGCGTCGACGGGCTGGGGGTGCTGCCCACGATCGGCTCGAAGGAGCTGGTCGCCTGGCTGCCCACGCTGCTCGGCGTCGGCTCCGGTGACGTGGTCGTGGTGCCGTCCATCGCCTACCCGACGTACTCCGACGGGGCCCGGCTGGTCGGCGCCACCACCGTCCGCACCGATTCGCTGACCGCGGTCGGCCCCACCTCCCGGGTACGCCTGGTCTGGGTCAACTCGCCCGGGAACCCGACCGGCCGGGTGCTGCCCGCCACCCACCTGCGCAAGGTGGTCGACTGGGCCCGCGAACGCGGCGCCGTGGTCGCCAGCGACGAGTGCTACCTGCCGCTGGGCTGGGAGGCCGAGCCCGTCTCGATCCTCTCGCCGGAGGTATGCGGCGGGTCGTACGACGGCGTGCTGGCGGTGCACTCGCTCTCCAAGCGCTCCAACCTGGCCGGTTACCGGGCCGGCTTCGTCGCCGGTGACCCGGCGCTGGTGGCCGAGCTGCTCAAGATCCGCAAGCACGCGGGCATGATCGTGCCCGCCCCGGTGCAGGCCGCGATGGTGGCCGCGCTCGGCGACCAGGCGCACGCCGACGCCCAGCGGGAGCGCTACCGGGCCCGCCGCGAGCGGCTGCACGCCGCGTTCACCGGCGCCGGCTTCACCGTCGAACACTCCGAGGCCGGACTCTACCTGTGGATGACCCGGGACGAGGACTGCTGGGAGACCGTCGACTGGCTGGCCCGCAGGGGCATCCTGGTCGCCGCCGGGGTCTTCTACGGCCCGGCCGGCTCCCGGCACGTCCGGGCGGCGCTGACCGAGTCCGACGAGCATGTCGCGGCGGTCGCCGGCCGGTTGCGCGGCTGACCCCGGGGCTGCTGCGGCGATGACCGACGGGGTGAGCGACAAGCGCCCGGTCCTCGGCGAGCGGACGGCCGCGGTGATCGGTACCGGACTGATCGGCGGGTCGGTGCTGCTGCGGCTGCGCGCGGCCGGGCTGGACGTCGCCGGGTGGGACCCGGACCCGGCCACCCGCCGGTACGCCGACGCGCAGGGCGTCGTCGCTCCGGACACCCTGGAGGAGGCGGTCGCCGGCCGGGACGTGGTGTTCCTCTGCGGTCCGCTGCCGAGCCTGCCGGGGACGCTGTCCCGGGTCGCCGCCGCCACCGACGAGCACTGCGTCCTCACCGACGTGGGCAGCACCAAGGCGCAGGTGGCCGCCGCCGCCGGCGCGCTGGGGCTGGGACATCGGTTCGTCCCCGGTCATCCGATGGCCGGCGCCGACCGCGCGGGTCTCGCCTCCGCCTCCCCGGGGCTGCTCGACGGGGCGGCCTGGGTGCTCTGCCCGACCGGGTCGGGGATGGCCGCGTTCCGGCGGCTCGCCGCGCTGGTCATCGACGTCTTCGGGGCCCGGGTGGTGCCCATGTCCGCGCCGGAGCACGACGTGGTCGCGGCCCTCTCCTCGCACGTGCCGCACCTGCTGGCCGGTGCGCTGGCCGGGGCGGTGCAACGGTCCGCGCTGCGTGAGGCGGTGCTCGCCCTCGCCGCGGGTAGCTTCACCGACGGCACCCGGGTGGCCGGCGGCCCGCCCGACCGGACCGCGAACATGCTGCTGGCCAACCGGGGACCGGTGCTGACCGGGCTGGATGCGGTCCGGGTCGTCCTCGACGACCTGGCCGACGCGCTGCGGGCCGGTGACCGGGCCACCCTGACCGCCCTGCTCGACGAGGGCCGCGCCGCCCGCGCCGCGGTGCGGGGCCGGCCCTTCACCGCCCACCGCCGGGAGTTCCGGGCCGGGGTCGACCACGCGGGGGAGCTGGCGTACCTGCGGGAGCTGGGCGCGGCCGGGGGCCACCTGACGGAGTGCCGGGTCGAGGCCGGGGCGGTCGCCTACACCGGGCACCTGCCGGGGCCGCCGGGCTGAACCGCGCCCCGCGCCCCCGCGCCCGGGACGGCCCGCGGTTAGGGTGAGGGCATGGCGGACGCACCGGTGGTGGCGGTACGCGGCGAGGCGTACCGGGAGGTCGCCCCCGAGCTGGCCGAGTTCACGGTGACCGCGACCGCCCGGGACCGCGACCGGGAGACGACGTTGACCCGGCTGGCCGAGCGGGCCGCCGCGGTCCGGGTGCTGCTCGACTCCTCCGGCCCGGCCATCGAGCGCCGGGAGACCGGCCAGCTGCGGGTCTGGCCCGAGACGAAGCGCTCGGGCGAGCGGGTGGTGGCATACCACGGCAGTGTGGGCACCAGCGTCACCGTCACCGACTTCACCGCGCTCGGCGAGCTGATGCTGCGCCTGGCCGACCAGGACCAGGTCGAGGTGGCCGGCCCGTGGTGGTCGCTGCGGCCGGACAGCCCCGCGTACCGGGAGGCCCGGCACGCCGCGATCGCGGACGCGCTGGCCCGGGCCCGGGAGTACGCGGAGGCGCTCGGCGCCCGGGTGACCGCCCTGCTGGAGCTGTCCGACACCGGTACGGGCGCCCAGCCGATGATGGCCCGCGCCGTGTTCGGCAAGGGCGCCGGCGGGCGGGCCGACGTCGCGCCGGAGCTGGAGCTCGACCCGCGCCCGCAGTCGGTGCAGGCCGCGGTGGAGGCGCGTTTCACCATCAGCGAGCCGGTGCTCGGCTGATGCCTCCGGCGCAGGTCCTGCCCTTCGACGAGCTGGCCGCCCGGGCGCGGACCCTCGCCGCGGCCGGTCCGCGGCAGCTGCTCGGCATCGCCGGGGCACCCGGGGCCGGCAAGTCCACGCTGGCCGAACGGCTCGTCGCGGCGGTCGGGCCGACCGCCCGGCTGGTGCCGATGGACGGCTTCCACCTCGCCCAGTCCGAGCTGGTCCGGCTCGGCCGGCAGGAGCGCAAGGGCGCGCCGGACACCTTCGACGTCAACGGGTTCGTCTCGGTGCTGCGCCGCCTGCGGCGGCTGGAGCCGACCTCGGTCTGGGCGCCGGCGTTCCGCCGGGATCTGGAGGAGCCGGTCGCCGGGGCGATCGAGGTGCCGCCCGAGGTCCGGCTGGTGGTGACCGAGGGGAACTACCTCCTGCTGCGGGACGAGCCGTGGGAGGAGGTCCGGACCCTGCTGCACGAGATCTGGTTCCTCGATCTCGACGCCGAGCTGCGGCTGCGTCGGCTCACCGCCCGGCACGAGGCGTACGGGAAGTCGCCGGAGCAGGCCCGGGCCTGGGCGCTCGGCAGCGACGAGGCCAACGCCGGCCTGGTCTCCGGCACCGCCGGCCGCGCCGACCTGGTGGTACGCCTGACCGAGCCCCCGCCCGGGTGACGGCACCGCGCGGCGCAGCAGCCAGGCCACCCGGGCCCGTTCCCGGTGGAACTCCGGCGCGTGCCCTGCGGTTGGACGCGGTCAGGCGAGTTCGCGTACGACCCGGGCGGGGTTACCGACCGCGACCACATTGGCTGGCAGGTCCTTGGTCACGACGGCTCCCGCGCCGACCACCGCGTTCTCGCCGATGGTGACCCCGGCGAGGACGACGACCCCGCCGCCGAGCCACACGTTGTTCCCGATGGTGATCGGCTTGGCCGCCTCCCACTTGGCCAGGCGCGGCTCCGCCTCGATCGGGTGGGTGGCGGTGAGGAGTTGGACGTTCGGTCCGATCTGGACGTCGGCGCCGATGACGATCCGGGCGACGTCGAGGAAGACGGCGTTGAAGTTGACGAAGCTGCGCGGGCCGATGTGGGTCTGCCAGCCGTAGTCGCAGTGGAAGGGCGGCCGCACCCAGGTCTCCTCGCCGAGCGAGCCGAGCAGTTCCCGCAGCGCCGCGAGCCGGCCCTCCGGATCCTCCGCCGAGCTGGTGTTGAAGCGTTCGGTCAGCCGGGCGGCGCGGTCCAGGTCGGCGATGATCTCGGGGTCGTCGGCGAGGTACGGCTCGCCGGCGAGCATGCGTTCCCTCATGGAGCTCACCGGGTGATCATCCCTGGACCCCTCGTCGTTTTGTGCCACCGTCGCGGTGTCCGCCGTCAGTCGTTGGCGTGCAGGGCGGCGTTCAGCTCGATGCCCCGGCCGCTGCGCTGCTTCGCCTCCAGCGCCCCGGTGACCGAGTTGCGCCAGAAGAGCAGCCCGTCCACGCCGGAGAGCTCGCGGGCCTTGACCACCCGGCCGTCCGGCAGGGTGATCTTCGAGGCGGCGGTGATGTAGCAGCCCGCCTCCACCACGCAGTCGTCGCCGAGGGAGATGCCGACACCGGCGTTCGCGCCGATCAGGCTCCGCTCGCCGATGCGCACCTTCTCGGTGCCGCCGCCGGAGAGGGTGCCCATGATCGAGGCGCCGCCGCCGATGTCGGAGCCGTCGCCGACCAGCACGCCCTGCACGATGCGTCCCTCCACCATCGAGGTGCCCAGCGTGCCGGCGTTGAAGTTGACGAAGCCCTCGTGCATCACGGTGGTGCCGGCGGCCAGGTGCGCGCCGAGCCGGACCCGGTCCGCGTCGGCGATCCGTACGCCGGCGGGGACCACGTAGTCGGTCATCCGGGGGAACTTGTCCACCCCGTACACGGCCAGGTGGCGGCCGGCGGCCCGCTCGATGACGCGCAGCTCGTCGACCCGCTCCGGCGGGCACGGCCCGGCCGAGGTCCAGGCCACGTTGGCCAGCTTGCCGAAGATGCCGTCGAGGTTGAGCTCGTTGGGTCGCACCAGGCGGTGGGAGAGGAGGTGCAACCGGAGGTACGCGTCGGCGGCGTCCTTGATCGGGTCGTCCAGCGAGCCGATCACGGTGGTCACCTCGACCGTACGCAGACCGGGCAGCGCCCGCTCGCCGACCGCGCCCGGAGGCAGGTCCAGTACGTCGGCCTGGTCCTCCCCGGGGACCAGCGGCAGCTCGCCGAGGCCCAGCTTGCCGGTCGGGTACCAGGTGTCGAGCACCTGATCGTCAGCGGTCACGGTGGCCAGGCCGATGCCCCAGGCAGACTGCGCGGTCGTCACGATTGTGACGGTACCGTGCCAACCATGGAGAACCCGTTGACCCCCGAGGTCTTGGCTGATCCGGTGGCGCTCACGCGCGCCCTGGTCGACATAGAGTCCGTCTCCCTCAACGAGAAGGCGATCGCCGACTGCGTGGAGGAGGTGCTGCGCTCGGTGCCGCACCTGACGACGTTCCGGCACAGCAACACGGTGATGGCGCGTACCGACCTGGGCCGGGCGCAGCGCGTGGTGCTCGCCGGCCACCTGGACACCGTGCCGCTCAACGACAACTTCCCGTCCACCATGCGCGGCGACCTGATGTACGGCTGCGGCACCTCCGACATGAAGTCCGGGGTGGCGTTCGCGCTGCACCTCGCGGTGACCCTGCCGGACCCGCGCTACGACGTGACGTACTTCTTCTACGAGGCCGAGGAGATCGAGTCGAGGTACAACGGCCTCACCCTGGTGGCCGAGGCGCACCCGGAGTGGCTCGAGGCCGACTTCGCGGTGCTGCTCGAGCCGACTTACGGGATCGTCGAGGCCGGCTGCCAGGGCACCATGCGGGCGATCGTCACCACGCACGGCGAGCGGGCCCACGCGGCCCGGTCCTGGCACGGGGTGAACGCCATCCACGGCGCGGGCGAGGTGCTGGACCGGCTGCGGTCGTACGAGGCGCGGCGGGTCACCATCGACGGCTGCGACTACCGCGAGGGCCTGAACGCGGTGCGGATCACCGGCGGGGTGGCCGGCAACGTCGTCCCGGACCGCTGCGAGATCGAGATCAACTACCGGTACGCCCCGGACCGCGACCCGGCGGGCGCCGAGGCGCACCTGCGGGAGGTCTTCGCCGGCTTCGACCTGGCGGTGACGGACGCGGCGGCGGGCGCGGCCCCCGGCCTGGACGCGCCGCCGGCGCAGGAGTTCCTGGCGGCGGTGGGTGCGGCCCCGATCGGCAAGCTGGGCTGGACGGACGTGGCCCGGTTCGCGGCGATGGGCATCCCGGCGCTGAACTTCGGCCCCGGCGACCCGAACCTGGCCCACCACAAGGACGAGCACGTCGAGCTCACCAAGATCCGCGACGGCGCGGCCACCCTGCACCGCTGGCTCGCCCCCGCCTAACCCGCCCCTGAGACGATCAAGAGGTTCGCGTCACCGGATCCCGGTCGACGCGAACCTCCTGATCGACGGTCGACCGGTCAGCCGGCCGGGGTGAGGGACTGGTCCGCCGGGGGGCGGGACTCGGTCGGGTCACCGCTGAGGTCATGGGCTTCCAACTGCCGGGCGCGGCGGCGCTCCGCCACCACGTCCCGGATCCGCCGCTGCATCTGTCGCCGGATCCGGATCATCTCGCTGTTGCTGATCACGCTTGCTCCTCCCCCGAAGGCGCGCGCCGGGGCATACCCGGTATGTGAATAGTAAGACGTACGGGCGACCGAATTAGTTGCCCAAGATCCCGAACAATTTCCCCGGCTCGCCGGCCCGCACACCCGGCCGCCCCGGCTCCACTACGGTGGCTCCCATGAGCCAGAGCAACGGGCGGCAGCAGCCCGGCCCGGACCGGGGACGGGAGCGGCACCGGGGCGCCGTCACGCTGCGTCGCGGCGCCATCCCGACCAGCACCGCCGACCAGCGGCTGCTCGACTCCCGGGGGCGCGGCGACTGGAAGACCAAGGACGCCTGGCGGGCGCTGCGCATCCTGTCGGAGTTCGTCGAGGGCTTCGACACCCTGGCCGACCTGCCGCCCGCGGTCAGTGTCTTCGGCTCGGCCCGGAGCATGCCGGAGAGCCCGGAGTGCCGGATGGCCGAGGAACTGGGCGGCGCCCTGGCCCGGGCCGGGTACGCGGTGATCACCGGCGGCGGTCCGGGCGTGATGGAGGCGGCCAACCGGGGGGCCAGCGAGGCGGGCGGCCTCTCCGTCGGGCTCGGCATCGAGCTCCCGTTCGAGCAGGGCCTCAACGACTGGGTCGACCTGGCCATCGACTTCCGCTACTTCTTCGCCCGCAAGACCATGTTCGTCAAGTACGCGCAGGCGTTCGTCGTGCTGCCCGGGGGCTTCGGCACCATGGACGAGCTGTTCGAGGCGCTCACGCTGGTGCAGACCGGCAAGGTCACCCGCTTCCCGGTGGTGCTCATGGGCGCGGACTATTGGCGCGGGCTGCTCGACTGGCTGCGGGACAGCATGGCCGCCGAGGGCAAGATCGGGCCCTCCGACCTGGAGCTGATCTGCCTCACCGACGACGTCAACGCGGCGGTCCGGCACATCGTGGAGGCCGAGGCGGTGCTCTCCGCCGAGCAGGAGGCGATCCGCGTGGAGTCGGTCGCCCGCGCCGAGGCGGACCAGCGGGCCGCCGCCGACGAGGGCGGGAAGGGCTGAATGGCCGCCATCTGCGTGTTCTGCGCGTCCTCCCGCACCCTCGACCCACGCTGGCTGGACCTCGCCGCCGAGACCGGCGCCGAGCTGGCCCGGCGCGGGCACACCCTGGTCAGCGGCGGCGGCTGCGTCGGGATGATGGGGGCGGTGGCGGACGGCGCGCGCTCCGCCGGCGGGTACACCCTCGGGGTGATCCCGCAGGCGCTGGTGGACCTGGAGGTCGCCGACCTGGCCTCCGACGAGCTGCTGATCACCGAGGGCATGGCCGGCCGCAAGACGCTGATGATCGACAAGTCGGACGCGTTCATCACCCTGCCGGGCGGGCTCGGCACCCTGGACGAGCTGTTCGAGGTGTGGACCACCGCCACGCTCGCCATGCACGCCAAGCCGATGGTGCTGATCGACGCGGACGGCTTCTACCGCCCGTTGCTCGACTGGCTGGGCGGCCTGGCCGACCAGAACTTCCTCAAACCCGCCGGCCTGCACCTGCTCACGGTGGCCCGAACCGTCCCCGAGGCCCTCGACATCCTCGAATCCCGCCTTACCTGACGCCAGCCCCGCCGCCGCTCGATCATGAAGTTGTCGTCGTCGATGCCGGCGTGTCGGGGCGACAAACTCATGATCAACGTGAGTTGGGCGCGAGGGTGAGATGGTGTCGCGGGAGGTGTCGTACGGGCGTGGTGGGATGAGCTGATGCAGGCGTACCGGCTGGTGCGTCGGCCTGGCGAGGCGGTCCGGGGGGACGGGCCGTCCGGCGGGGCGGCGCAC
>NZ_QGKS01000071.1 GCF_003172935.1 Micromonospora sicca
CGTCGGTCACCTCCACCATGATCGTGCCGGACGGCAGACGCCGAGCGGGCACCGGCATGGTCCCCTCCCGGAACCAGCGGTACGCGGTCTGCGGGTGCACACCGTTACGGCGCGCCCACTCGGCAAGTTTCACAGAACGATACTAACACTCATATATTCGTATGTTTGATCACGGGAGAGTGAGCAGTTGTCAGCCCCCGCTGTGCGAGCTGGTACTCATGCCGGCGATGGCGTTCGCCGCGCTGCGCTGGGGACGCGGCACGGTGTTCCTGGCAGGCGGTGCCGCGAGCGTGGCCTACTACGGCGGCCTCGTCGTCGTCACCACACCCGGGCAGTTGCTGCTGCTGCAGATCGGCTACGCGCTGTTCGGTGCCGCCACGGTCATGGTCGGCATCGACCTGGCGCAGCGGTTGATGGTGGGACGTGCCGGCAGGGCGACCTCGATCTACCTCAGTCACGAGAACGTGGCGGCGATCAATGGGAGTCTCGTGGCGACGGTGTCCGTTGCCACGCTGGGACCTCAGGTCGGCTTCCTCGTCCCGGCAACGCTGTGTCTGGTAGCGCTCGCGTCAGCCACGTGGGCGTTCACCCGCCATCCCGAGGCCTTCGACCTCCGCCGCGGGCCACCGCGCGTGCGGCGGCCCTGACATCCGCTCCGGGCCGGGTTGAAGGTCGAGCTCAGCCGGCCCGCACCATCACGCTGTCCAGCCGAGCCAGGCGTCACCGGCCGAGACGACCGCCAGCCAGATCAGCACGGCCGCCAGCGGCACCAACGGCACGAGCGCCGGCCGCCGGCGAAGGAGCCGGATCGCCACCGCGAGGAGCACAAGCCAGACCCCCAGTAGCCCGGCGACCGCCCCGGCCGGGGCGACCAACCCACTCGCCGCGTACCAGATTCCCAGGGCCAGGTGTGCGGCCAGGCCGAGCCACCCCACCACGCGCGCCGTCTGCATCCGTCCATGGTCCGGCATCGGCCGCTCGCCGGGTCGACGCCGAGCGTCGGGCCGGGCCGGGGGTCGGCACAGGCGACCCCGCCCCCTTGGTGACGCAGCTCACCCTCACCGCCGAGACCACGCTTCCGGCCCGTACGAATGCCGCAGAGCGTGCGGCACAAGGACGAGACCGGCGGCCGGGCTTGCGGCGGTTTGTCCGCCGAGCGTCGCCGTGGAGGATGGCTCCTGCGGGTACTTACAGAACCCTTAACCCCGGCCTGCCACGGTGTGCCGGACGACGAGGAACCACGGGGAGCGGAAGCGTGCGGGTGCTGGTGGCGGACGACGAGCGGTTGCTGGCGGACACGGTCGCCGAGGGGCTGCGGCGCCTCTCGATGGCCGTCGACGTCTGCTACGAAGGCGACGGCGCGCTGGAGCGGATCAAGGTGAACCGGTACGACGTGGCGGTGCTGGACCGGGACATGCCCGGGCAGACCGGCGACGAGGTGTGCCGGAGCATCGCCGGGTCCGACGTCGGTACCCGGGTGCTGCTGCTCACCGCGGCCGCCGGGATCCGGGACCGGGTGGAGGGGCTCGGCCTGGGCGCGGACGACTACCTGACCAAGCCGTTCGCCTTCGCCGAGCTGGTGGCCCGGGTGCAGGCCCTCGGCCGGCGGTCCGCGCCGGCCGTGCCACCGGTGCTGGAACAGCGCGGCGTGGTGCTGGACGTCGCTCGGCACACCGCCACCCGGGACGGTCGCGCCCTCGGCCTGAGCCCCAAGGAGTTCGCCGTGCTGCACGTCCTGATGCGCGCGGGCGGCCGGGTGGTGAGCGCGGAGGAGCTGCTGGAGCAGGCCTGGGACGAGTTCGCCGACCCGTTCACCAACGCCGTGCGGGTCACCGTGATGACCCTGCGCAAGAAGCTCGGCGAGCCCGCGATCATCCATACCGTGCCCAAGGCCGGCTACCGGATCGGCAGCCCGGCGTGAACTGGACCCCCCGTCGCCGCATCCTGCTCGTCGGCGTGCTCGCCCTGCTCGTCGGGTACTCCCTGCCCGGCCTGGCGAAGCAGCTGCTGGGCGCCGTGTGGGTACGCGGCCAGCAGTTCTGCGACGTGCCGCTGCCCGGGCTGCAGCAGGCCTGCAGCCTGGCGCGGCCGGCCGCCGAAGGGCTGCTGGCGCTGGGCCTGCCGCTGGTGTTCCTGGTCGCCGTGGCGGCGCTGGCGTGGGCCACCCTGTGGTGCCTGCGCCCGGTGCGCGACCTCGCCGAGCCGATCGCGCACGTCGGGCCGCAGAACCTCGGCCACCGGATCCGACCCCGGGGGCGCGACGAGCTGGCCCGGCTCGCCCGGGCGATCGACGAGATGATGGAGCGCATCGCCGCCGGCTACGAGGGGCAGCGGCGGTTCGCCGCGAACGCCTCGCACGAGCTGCGCACGCCGCTGGCCGTGCAGCGGACGCTGATCGAGGTCGGCCTGGGCCGGGCGGCCACCGAAGACCAGCTGGAGCTGCTGACCGCCCAGCTGCTGGAGACCAACGAACGCAACGAGCGGCTCATCGACGGGCTGCTCGCGCTCAGCGAGAGCGACCAGGGGCTGCGCTCGAGTACGCCGCAACGGCTCGACGAGATCGTCACCGGCGTACTGGCCGCGTACCAGGACCGGACGACGCAGGCCGGCGTGACCGTCGAGTGCCGCCTCGATCCCCGCGTCGTGCTGGGCGAGCGGGTGCTGCTGGAACGCCTGGTGACGAACCTGGTGGAGAACGCGATCAAGTACAACCGGCTCGGCGGCACCCTCACCGTCACGGTCGGCGGCGATCCGGCGCTGAGCGTGGTCAACACCGGCCAGGTGGTGCCGGCCGAGGCGGTGCCGGGCCTGTTCGAGCCGTTCCGACGCCTGGCCCGGGACCGCACCAACCAGGGCGGGGGCGCTGGCCTCGGCCTCGCCATCGCCCGCTCGATCACCCAGGCACACGACGGCATCATCGCGGCCCGACCCGCCGAGTACGGCGGCCTTCGGGTCGACGTCCACCTGCCCGCCTCGCACTGACCCGGCCGACCCGCCAACACACCACCCACCTTCCCCGGGATCCGCGTACCGCGGCATCCCCACCTCCGGCATGCCCGGAAACCGACCCGTCCCCCATCCGGGACCCGGAACCTGCGCTGCCCGGAGCCGGAGAGGAGAGCACCGTGACGACCCGTACGGACCCGACCGCGACGACGGCGGCGGTCGCCCCGACGCCGGCGGACCGCGTGGTGTGGGCCGACGTGGCCAAGGGCGCCTGCATCGTCCTCGTGGTGCTCTGGCACGTCGTGGTCAAGGACTACCTCCAGATCGACTGGCGGGTCGGCCTGCCGGTGCCGGGCGCCTGGGGGCTGTTCGGGGAGCAACTGCTGCCGCTGCGGATGCCGCTGTTCTTCACCATCTCCAGGATCTTCGCGGCGAACGCCGTCACCCGGCCGTGGGGGGGTCGCCGGCCGCCCCCGGGTCGCCCGGCTGCTCTACCTGTACGCCGTCTGGCTGCTGATCCACACCGCCGTGCTGGCCCTTGCCCCGGGCTTCCCGACCGACCGAACCACCAGCGTCGCAATCGAAGGAGACCCGATGTCACGCACAGATCCCCCGACGCCGGCCGGCCCGACCAGGGCCGACGTCGAGGACGCCGCCCGGTGGTTGTCCGGCCGGGTGGTGCACACCCCCGTGCTGCGCTCCCCGGCGATCGACCGGCTGGCCGGCGCCCGGGTCCTGATGAAGGCGGAGAACCTGCAAGCCGGCGGCTCGTACAAGATGCGCGGCGCGCTGCTCGCGGTCGGCCGGCTCGCCGCCGCCGGGCATGCCGGGGTGGTCGCCCAGAGCACCGGCAACCACGCGGTGGCGGTGTCGCTGGCGGCCCGCCGGCACGGGTTGACGGCCACCGTGGTGCTGCCGGTCGACGCGGCGGCGACCAAGGTGGCCCGGGCCCGGGCGGCCGGCGCGCGGGTCGTGCTCGCCGGCACCACCGTCGAGGAACGGCTCGCGGTGGCCCGCCAGGTCAGCGACGCCACCGGGCACCGGCTGATCGACGCGTACGACCACCCGGACGTCATCGCCGGGCAGGGCACCGCGAGCCTGGAGTTGATCGCCGAGGCCGAACGGGCCGGCACCCCGCTGGACGCGCTGGTGGTGCCGGTCGGCGGTGGCGGCGGGGTCGCGGGGGCCTGCCTGGCCGCGTCCGGCAGCGAGATCGACGTGTACGGGGTCGAGCCGGGCGGCTGCGACTCGCTGGCCCGCAGCCTGGCGGCCGGCCGGCGGGTCCCGGTCGCACCGGGGCCCACGATCGCCGACGGGCTGCGGCCGTCCTGCGTGGGTGAGCTGCCGTTCGCCGTGCTGCGCGACGGCGTGCGGGGCGTGGTGCGGGTCGACGACGAGGAGATCGCCGAGGCGTTCCGGCTGCTGCTGCTGGAGCTGAAGGTGCTCGCCGAGCCGTCCGGGGCGGCCGGCCTGGCCGGCGCGTTGCGCCTCGCGGCCGGCGGGGGCGGTGCGGAGACGGGCGCTGTGGCCGGGCTCGACGTGGCCGGCGTGGGCGGGTTCGCGGCGAGCCACGTGGGCGGGCGCGAAACGGCCGGGGTGGGCCGGCGGAGGTACCGGACGGGCGGCGGCG
>NZ_QGKS01000274.1 GCF_003172935.1 Micromonospora sicca
GGTCAGCGGCGGGTGTCGGCCGGTTCCTCGGGGCCCACGAAGACCTCGCTGCGGGCCTCGCCGTCGTCGCTGCCGCCGAAGACCCGGGCGTCGTCCGGGACGTCGGTGTCGGGGAGCCGGCGGACCGGTCGGCGCGGCTGGACCACCTGCCACGGCAGGGCGCCGGAGGCGTCGCCGACCTCGGCGCGCATCCGGGGCAGCGCGGTCGGCCGGTGGTCGCGCACCCAGGCCACCAGGTGCTCGCGGACCAGGCAGCGCAGGTCCCAGAGGCTTCCGGCGTCCGCGGCGCTGACCAGCGCCCGGACCTTGATCATGCCGCCGGTCGCGTCGGTGACCTGGAGTACGCAGACCCGGCCGTCCCACAGCTCGCTGGACTCGGCCAGCCGGCGCAGCTCCTCCCGCATCGCCTGCACCGGGATCGACCAGTCGACGTCGAACTCGGCGGTGCCGAGGACCGCCGCCTCGGTCCGGGTCCAGTTCTGGAACGGCGTGCTGGTGAAGTACGAGGTGGGCAGGATCAACCGGCGGTCGTCCCAGATCTGCACCACCACGTAGCTGAGGGTCAGCTCCTCGATCCGGCCCCACTCCCCCTCGACCACCACCACGTCGTCGAGGCGTACCGCGTCGCTGAAGGCGAGCTGGAGGCCGGCGAAGACGTTGCCGAGCAGGCTCTGCGCGGCGAGCGCGGCGACCACACCGACCACACCGGCGCTGGTCAGCACGCCGGCGCCGATGCCGCGTACGGCGGGGAAGGTCATCAGCATCACGCCGACGGCGAGGATGACGATCACGGCGATGGTGAGCCGGCGCAGCAGCACCACCTGGGTCCGCACCCGGCGGGCGTGCCGGTTGTTCGGCACGTCCACCCGGAACCGGGCCAGCGCGGTGTCCTCCATCACCACCAGCAGCGAGGCGACCAGCCAGGACGCGGCGGCGATCAGGCACAGCGCGAGCACGTGCAGCACGAGCTGGCGCCATGGGGTGCCGACCGCGTACCCGGTGCTGAACCGGACGGCTAGCTGCACGGCGAGCACGACGGCGGTCACCTGGAACGGGCGGTGCGAGTGCTCGGTGAGCTCGGTCATCAGCAGCGAACGCCGGCCGAGCCGGCGGGTCACCCGGTGCACCACCTCGACCAGCAACAAAGCGATCGCCGCCGCTCCGAGCGCGGCGACGATCGTTTCGAGGTAGCCCTGCACAGGCGTTTCTCCCTCCAGCCGGGCGGTGACGCATCGGGCAAAGGCCCAATGGTGCCCGGCGGTCGCGGAATCGACCAGGTCAGACCTTCCGGTACCGGGACTGGAGGAAGCAGTAGACGCCGAAGGCGGCGATGCCGAGCCCCATCAGCGTGAGGATCCCCTGACCCCACGGCTGGTCACGCAGGGTCCGCAGGGCGGCGTCCAGGCCGCGCGCCTTCTCCGGGTCGTAGTTGACGGCGGCGACCACGACCAGGAGTCCGGCGACGGCGAAGACGGCGCCGCGTGCCGCGTACCCGGCCATGCCGAGGCGACGGGCCAGGGTGTGGGTCTTCGGGCTCATCTCGCCGATCTTGAGGTTCCGCTCGAACTTCTTCTTCAGCCCGTAGGCGACCATCCCGATGCCGACGGCGGCGATGACCAGACCGGCGAGCCCGACCAGCCAGCGACCGCCGGTGGACGTCATCAGCTTCTCGGACAGGGCCTGCTGCTTGTCGGCGCTGCTGGAGCTGGCGTCCTGGAAGACCTTGACGGCGGTCCAGGCGAGCCAGAGGAAGACCACGGTGCGGACGACGGAGGCGATCCGCTCGAAGAGCCGGTCCTTGTCCCGCAGCGTGCGGTGCCCGAACGCCGCCTCCAGGGCCTGCCAGATCGCCATGGCGACCAGGCCGACCGCGATCGTGATCAGCAGGAACGTCCCGAGGGGTTGGGCACCCAGGGTGCGCAGCGCGCCGTTCTGGTTGCCCTCCTCACCCGACTTGCCGAACGCGATCTGCAGCGCGAGCCAGGCGAAGAGAAGATGCACGATCCCGTAGCCGATGAATCCGGCCCGGGTCAACAGTTCAAGCCACCTGCTGTTCGCGGCCTGGGCGGCGGTGGCTCCGGCGTTCCGGGTGAGTGACATGGCGCCTCAATCTCCGGATGGGAAAATTTCCAAACGTCGGCCAACGCCGCCCTGGCCAGCTCAGCTGTTGGGATTGCGCGCCACGCGGATCTTGACCTGCTGGTCGGTGACGCTGTCCAGGCTGACCGCGAAGCCGCCGGCCTCGGTGGCCTGCTGGCCGACGGTGAGCGAGAGCTGCTCCCCGGCGACCTCGACGGTGACCTGGTCACCCTGGGCGCCGATCAGCTTGGCCTCGACGCCGAAAATGGTGGCGCTCGCGTCCACGCCACGGTCGAAGGTGACCGTGCAGGCGTCCAGCCCGCAGTCGGTGGAGGCGCCCTCCGAGCTGCAGCCGGCCAGCAGCGCGACGCCGAGCGCCAGGCCGGCCAGCAGGCCGGCGGCGCGGCGGGTGGGGGTCTGCGAGGGGAAGGCACGTGGGTTCGTCACCGGCCAAGGGTACGAGATGCCGGCGACACCGCCACCGTCGGAGATCATTCCGCGGGCGCGTTAGGGTCCCGGCATGCCGTTCGACATCGCCCGCACGCGGGCCGCGTACCCCGCCCTGACCGAGGGCTTCGCCCACTTCGACGGTGCCGGCGGCACCCAGACCGCCCGGCCGGTGATCGAGGCGGTCACCGCCGCCATGGGCGCGGCGACCGGCAACCGCAGCAGCGCCTTCGTGCCCGGCCGGCGGTCGCTGGACCTGGTCGCGGCCGCCCGGTCCGCGGTGGCGGACCTGCTCGGCGCGCGGCCGGAGGGCGTGGTGCTCGGGCCGAGCGCCACGGCGCTGACGTACACCCTGGCCCGGACGCTCGGCGCGGCCTGGCGGCCGGGCGACGAGGTGGTGGTCTCCCGGCTGGACCACGACGCGAACGTGCGGCCCTGGGTGCAGGCGGCCGAGGCGGCCGGCGCCACCGTGCGCTGGGCGGAGTTCGACCCGGCGACCGGTGAGCTGCCCGCCGGCCAGTACGCCGACCTGGTCGGCGAGCGGACCCGGGTGGTCGCCGTGACCGGCGGCAGCAACGCGATCGGCACCGCGCCGGACGTCGCCGCGATCGCGAAGACCGCGCACGCGGTCGGCGCGCTGGTCTGCGTCGACGGGGTGCACGCGGTGCCGCACGGCCCGACCGATCTCGCCTCGCTGGGCGCGGACTTCCTGGTGACCAGCGCGTACAAGTGGTCCGGGCCGCACCTGGCCGCGATGGTCGCCGACCCGGCCCGATGGGCGCAGCTGCGCCCGACGAAGCTGCTCCCCTCCTCCGACGCGGTCCCGGACCGGTTCGAGTACGGCACCCCGAGCTTCCCGATGCTGGCCGGGGTGGCCGCCGCGGTGGACCACCTGGCCACGCTCGACCCGGACGCCACCGGCAGCCGGCGGGAACGCGTCCGCGCCGGCCTGGCCGCCGCCCAGGCTCACGAGGAGGCGGTCTTCGACCGGCTGCTGTCCGGGCTGACCGCACGGCCGGCGGTGACGATCTACGGCTCCCCGGCCCGGCGCTGCCCGACGGTGTCCTTCCGCGTCGCCGGGCTGGCGCCGGCCGACACGGCGGCGGCGCTGGGCGCGGCCGGCTGCTGCCTCTCCTCCGGCGACTACTACGCCTACGAGTACTTCCGCACGATGGGGCTGCGCGACGGCGGCGGGGCGGTCCGGGCCAGCGTGTACCACTACAACACGGTGGACGAGGTGGACCGGTTGCTCGCCGAACTGGACAGGATCGTCGCCGACGGGGAGAGAATGGCCCGGTGAGCTTCCTGGTCGAGGAGAACCCCGCCAAGCACCGGTTCGAGATCCTGGTCGACGGCGCGCTGGCCGGGTTCACCGCGTACATCCCGCGCGGCGAGCTGCTGGTCTTCACCCACACCGAGGTGGACGAGCGGTTCCAGAACATGGGGGTGGGGTCGGCCCTGATCCGGGGCACCCTGGACCAGATCCGCGAGCGCGGCGGGCGGCTGGTGGCGAAGTGCCCCTTCGTGGCGGCCTTCATCGAGCGCCACCCGGAGTACGCCGACCTGGTGGTCGCCGAGTCCTGACCGGGCCGCGCCGGCGGCTCAGCGGGCGCCGGTGAGGAGTTCGACGGCGGCGCGGGCGGCGGCCCGGGTGGCGCCGTGGGTGGCGACGTGGACGGCACCGGTGACCAGCTCCGGGACGCCGAGCTCCACGACGACGGCGTCCGGGCGGGCGGCCAGCCCGCGGCTCACCGCGGCCCGCATCCAGTCGTGCCGGTGCAGGTCCCGCACGACCAGCACGACGGGGCGGCCGGCCGCGCCGGCGGTCGGGTCGGCGGGCGCCTCGCCCTCGGCGTACCGGGCGACGGTGGTGTCGGGGACCAGGTCGGTCAGGGGCGTGCCGATCCCCCAGGGGGTCTCCTCGCCGATGGCCATGTTGTGCGGCGGGGCGAACTCCACCACGTGCGCCGGGCGGCGCAGCGGCAGCGCGTCGGCGCCGGCGGCCCCGGTTACCACGCGGAGCGCGCCGTCGAGCGG
>NZ_QGKS01000409.1 GCF_003172935.1 Micromonospora sicca
GGCCGTGCCGGCCGGCCGCCGCGGCGCCGCGCCGGAAGGCCCCGTTCAGCCCGCCGTCCGGCGCGTCCGGCACGATCCGGGCGCCCGCCGCGGCCAGCTCCGCCGCCGCGCGGGCGTCGTCGGTCACCACCAGGACCTCGGCCACCGCCGGGCAGGCCAGCACCGCGCGGACCGTGTCGGCCGCCAGAGCCAGCGCCAGCTCCTCATGCGGTACGCCCGGCAGCGCGCCCCGCAGGCGGCTCTTCGCCGCCGGGAGACGCTTCACCGGCACCACTACGGTCCAGGTCGGCTCAGCCACGTGACAATCCTGCCAGTTGGGCGGCGGTACCCTCACTGGCCGGACCCGGGGCGAGCAGGCATGATTTCGTCGCGGGACGTGGGCGCGCGGGTCGGGGCACGACGAGGAGGCAGGGTGACACGGCGAAGGCTGGGATTCTGGCAACGGTTCGCCGTGGTGCTGGTCAAGCCGGTGATGACCGTCTGGACCCGGCGCACCTGGCGGGGCGCGGAGCAGCTGCGCCGCCCCGACGGCATCATCATCGTGCCCAACCACATCTCGCACGCCGACCCGCTGGTCTCCGCGCACTTCATCCACGACGCCGGGCGCTGGCCGCAGTACCTGGGCAAGGCCAGCGTCTTCCGGGTCCCGGTGATCGGCTGGATCCTGCACCGGTGCAAGCAGATCCCGGTGGAGCGCGGCACCGTCGACGCGGTCAAGTCGCTGGACAAGATGGTCGCCGCCCTGGCCGAGGGCGGCGCGGTGGTGATCTACCCGGAGGGGACCACCACCCGGGAGCCCGAGCTGTGGCCGATGAAGGGCAAGACCGGGGCGGCCCGGCTGGCGCTGGCCACCGGCGCGCCGGTGATCCCGCTGGCGATGTGGGGGCCGGAGAAGCTGTTCGACCCGCGGACCACCCGGTTCGGCCTGCGGCCCCGGATCCCGGTGACCGTGGTCGCCGGCCCGCCGGTCGACCTGAGCCGCTGGGCGGGCGCCATGCCGACCAGGGCGGTCCTGGAGGAGATGACCGACACCATCATGCTGCGGCTGCGCGACATGGTCGCGGAGATCCGCGGCGGCACACCGCCACCGCTCTGGGCCCGTCCCGCCCGTCCGCGTGATCCCGAGGTGACCGAATGAACCGGCTCAGTGTCCTGGTGCCGCTCGGCGGCCTCGAGCGCGGGGAGGCGACGGCATGACCGGCCACGTGGCGGTGCTGGGCGCCGGGTCGTGGGGCACCGCGTTCGCCAAGATCCTCGCCGATGCCGGCCGGGACGTGACGATCCTGGCCCGGCGGCGGGCGGTCGCCGACGCGATCCGGTCCCGGCGGCACAATCCGGACTACCTGCCGGACGTGCGACTGCCGGAGCGGGTCACCGCGACCGGGGACGCCGAGGAGGCCATCGCCGGGGCCGAGGTCGTGGTGCTCTCCGTCCCGTCGCAGACCCTGCGCGGCAACCTGGCCGGGTGGACCGGTCACCTCGGCCCGGACGCCACCCTGGTCTCCCTGATGAAGGGGATCGAGCTGGGCACCACCAAGCGGATGAGCCAGGTGATCACGGAGACCGCCGGGGTGCCCGCCGACCGGGTGGTGGTGGTCTCCGGCCCCAACCTGGCCCCCGAGATCGCCGCCGAGCAGCCGGCCGCGACCGTGGTCGCCGGCACCGACGCCCGGCGAACCGCCCTGGTCCAGTCGTCGATCCGGACGCCGTACTTCCGGCCGTACACGAACGACGACGTGATCGGCTGCGAGCTGGGCGGCGCGGTCAAGAACGTGATCGCCCTGGCGTACGGCATCGCCACCGCGATGGGCTTCGGCGACAACACCCGGGCGATGCTGATGACCCGGGGGCTGGCCGAGACCGCCCGGCTGGGCGTGGCGCTCGGCGCGGACCCGATCACCTTCGCCGGCCTGGCCGGCATGGGCGACCTGGTCGCCTCCTGCTCGTCGCCGCTGGCCCGTAACCGCACCTTCGGCGAGCACCTCGGCCGGGGCGAGACGCTGGAGCAGGCGCAGGCCGCCACCCGGCAGACCGCCGAGGGCGTGAAGAGCTGCCTGGCCATCCGTGACCTGGCCCGCGCGCACGGGGTGGAGATGCCGATCACCGAGCAGATCGAGCGGATCTGCCACGAGGGGATGGACCCGCGGTTGGCCGTGGACGCCCTGATGAGCCGGACCGCGAAGCCCGAGTCGTACGAGTGAGGCGGCCATGACCGAGTGGGGGGACGGCACCCGTAGCGTCCACGCAGGGCTGCCCGAGCCGCAGCCGGGGCAGCCGTTCCTGCCCGGACCGGTCTTCGCCGCGCCGTACCACCTGGACCCGTGGCGGGGGCCGGCGGCGACGCCGAACGGGTACGGCCGTCCGGACAACCCCACGCGGCGGCTGCTGGAGGCGGCCATCGGGGAGTTGGAGGGCGGGGACTGCCAGGTCTTCGCCAGCGGCCAGGCAGCCATCACCGGGCTGCTGCTGGCCGTGCTGCGCCCCGGCGACACCGTGCTGCTCCCCGCCGACGGGTACTTCCCGGTCCGGGCGTTCGCCACCGCCACCCTGGAGGGCGTCGGCGTCCGCGTCGGCTTCGTGCCGACCGCCGGGCCGTACCCCTCGTTCGACGGCGTACGGCTGGTGCTGCTGGAGACCCCGGCGAACCCGGGCCTGGACGTGGCCGACGTGCCGGCGCTGGCCGCCCGGGCCCACGCCGCCGGTGCCCTGGTCGCGGTGGACAACACCACCGCCACTCCGCTCGGGCAGCGGCCGCTGGACCTCGGCGCCGACGTGGTGGTCGCCTCCGGCACCAAGGCACTGACCGGCCACTCCGACCTGCTGCTCGGGTACGTGGCGACCCGCTCCGCCGCGCTGATGGAGCCGGTGACCGCGTGGCGGACCACCACCGGCGGGGTGCCCGGGGCGTTCGACTGCTGGCTGGCCCACCGTTCGCTGGCGACCATGGACCTGCGGCTGGCCCGGCAGTCCGCCAACGCCGAGGCGCTCGCCCGGCTGCTCGCCGACCGCGCCGACGTGACCGGCCTGCGCTGGCCCGGACTGCCCGGGGACCGGGCGTACGCGATCGCCTCGGTCCAGATGCGACGGATGCCCGGGGTGCTCTCGTTCGACCTGGGCGACGCCGACCGGGTGGCCCGCTTCCTCGACGCGTCCCGCCTCGTGGCCGCCGCCACCTCGTTCGGCGGCCTGCACACCACCGCCGACCGGCGGGCCCAGTGGGGCGACGACACGGCTCCCGGCTTCGTCCGGCTCTCCTGCGGAATCGAGGACCCCGCCGACCTGGTGGCCGACGTCGCCGCCGCGCTCGACGCCAGCCGGGCCTGACCGGCCCGGTCGGCGCCCGGACGGCCGGACACCAGCCTGCCGCCGTGGCCGGGACGCCGGGACGGACGGACGCCCCTGGCTCCGCTATCGTGACGGGCAGCCACGGCCCGCGCGGGCCCCGACCGGAGGAGGCGAGACCGATCCACCACCAGAGGAACGCCGCTCCCTCCGAGCCCGCGCCGCCCCAGGGTTAGGCGACGCCGGGAGCGCCGACGAGCGTCTCCCGGAGGCATGCCATGGCACCGACCCTGTTCTCTCCCGACCGTCCCGCCCTCGTGCAGCGGCTGCGCGCCGCCGGCTGCGTCTACGCCGAGGACGAGGCGGAGCTGCTGATCGCCGCGGCCGACTCGACCGCGGCGCTGACCGACCTCGTCGACCGCCGCGTCGCCGGCCTGCCGCTGGAACACCTGCTCGGCTGGGCCGAGTTCTGTGGCCTGCGGGTGGCCGTCGACCCCGGCGTCTTCGTGCCGCGCGGGCGGACCGCGCTGCTGGTCGCCGCCGCCGCGGCGCTGGCCGGTCCCACGCCCGCCGTGCTGGACCTCTGCTGCGGCTCCGGCGCCGCCGCCCTGGTGCTGCACGGCCGGCTCGCACCCCGCTGGCTGGCCGCCGCCGACATCGACCCGGCGGCGGTGGCCTGCGCCCGGCGCAACCTCACCCCGCTGGGCGTGCCCGTGTTCGAGGGGGACCTGTTCGCGCCGGTCCCACCCGAGTGGCGCGGCCGGCTCGACCTCGTGTTGGCCAACGCCCCGTACGTGCCGAGCGCGGCGGTCGCGCTGATGCCGTCGGAGGCGCGGCTGCACGAGGCCCCGGTGGCGCTCGACGGCGGCGTGGACGGGCTGGCCGTGCTGCGCCGCGTGGCCGTCGGCGCGGTGGATTGGCTCGCCCCGGGTGGACACCTGGTGGTGGAGATCAGCGAGGGACAGGCCGACGCGCTCTGCGCGGAGTACGCCGCTCTCGGCCTGGAGCCGACGGTGGTCCGCGACGACGACCTCGACGCCACCGCCGTCACTGCCCGCCGACAGCGCTGACGAACCCGCGCTGACGGGCCGGGGCCGCCGCCGTCCTGCCGCCCACCGCACTGCCGTCCGCGCGCCGTCTGGTGCGGGCGGTTCGCGGGGTGGGCCACGGGTGTCGGGTGAGTGGAGAATGGCGGGACGGTGAACGTGGCTTAGCCTCGGGTCGGGACGGAATTGGCGGGAGGCGGTGGCGGGG
>NZ_QGKS01000518.1 GCF_003172935.1 Micromonospora sicca
GTGGGGGAATCGGCGGCCCGGTCGGCGCGCCGGAGACCGTAGAGGGCCAGGAGGGCGGCGGCCACCAGGGGTCCGCCGTCCCGGATCAGGCCGTCGACGCCGAGCAGCCACCAGCAGAGCGGCAGGTCGACGGCGAGCACACCGAGGGTGATCGCGACCAGGAGCCGGCGGGCCCAGGCCCGGCCGCGCATCAGGAAGGCGGTGCAGAGAAGAACCAGGTAGCTGACGGCGATGCCGGCGAGGAACCAGAAGAGCACGGCCGGCACGGCGCTGAGCCGTCCGTCCAGGATGGACCCGCCGGCGACCAGCGCCGGTACGAGCATCAGCGGGCTGTAGGTGAACGCGGCGACCCGGCTGGTGAGCAGCCACCCGGTCACCGGCGGTCGCTTCGGCGCGACCTCCCGCCAGGAGATCATCCCGCCCTCCACGACCAGGGACTTCCGGTGCCGGACCAGGTGCCCGCCGACGGCGTCCGAGCGGTAGAGCAGCACGACCACGGCCACGCAGAGCGCGGTGAGCAGCCCGAACCCCAGCAGGCCGGGCAGCGCGGGCACCCCTTCCCGGGGTACGAAGAGCCGCCCCACCGCGAAGACCGTGGTGACCGCGAGGATCAGCCCGAACGGTCTGGCCACGGTACGGCCGCGGTTGACGTGCCCGATGAGCACCAGGAAGCCGAGCGAGCGGAGCATCGCCCAGCCGGTGCGTACGGCCAGGCCGAACTCCTGCTCCGGGGCGTACCAGTAATTGAGCAGCTCGACCACGACGGTGGCCGCCGCCGTGACGGCGAGCAGGGTGGTCAGCGCCCGGACGGCGGACGGCCGCCGGACCTGGCTGGTCTCGGCGGCCGTCCTCATGGGATTTGATGTTGCCCGGTAGGGGCAACCGTCACACCTACTTCTGCGGCTGCTCCGCGTCGAGCCGGGCGCGCAGCGCGTCCAGCTCGGCCCAGAGGACGCCGGGCAGCTTGTCACCGAACTTCTCGAACCACTCGGTGACCAGCGGCAGTTCCTTGCGCCACTCCTCCGGGTCGACCTTGAGGGCGATCCGGACGTCCTCCGGGGTCATGTCCAGGCCCTCGACGTCCAGGGCGTCCTGGGCCGGGACCATGCCGATCGGGGTCTCCACCGCGTCGGCGGTGCCCTCGATCCGCTCGATGACCCACTTGAGCACGCGGGAGTTCTCGCCGAATCCGGGCCAGAGGAAGTTGCCCTCGGGGTCCTTGCGGAACCAGTTCACGTAGTAGATCTTGGGCAGCTTGGCCGCGTCGCCGTCGGCGCCCTTGCCCATCTCGATCCAGTGCCGGAAGTAGTCGCCGGCGTGGTAGCCGATGAACGGCAGCATGGCCATCGGGTCGCGGCGGACCACGCCGACCGCGCCGGAGGCGGCGGCGGTGGTCTCCGAGGAGAGCGTCGCGCCCATGTAGACGCCGTGCACCCAGTCGCGGGCCTCGGTGACCAGCGGGATGGTGTCCCGTCGCCGGCCCCCGAAGAGGATCGCGTCGATCGGCACGCCGTTCGGGTCGTAGTACTCCTCGGCCAGGATCGGGCACTGGGTGATCGGAGTGCAGAAGCGGCTGTTGGCGTGCGAGGAGAGTTCGCCGCTCTCCGGCGTCCAGTCCCGGCCCTTCCAGTCGATGAGGTGCGCCGGGGGCTCGCCCATGCCCTCCCACCAGATGTCCCCGTCGTCGGTGAGGCCCACGTTGGTGAAGATGGAGTTGCCCCGGTCCAGCGTCCGCATGGCGTTGGCGTTGGTCTTCCAGTCGGTGCCGGGTGCGACGCCGAACAGGCCGTACTCGGGGTTGACCGCGTACAGGCGGCCATCCTCGCCGAAGCGCATCCAGGCGATGTCGTCGCCGATGGTCTCGACCTTCCAGCCCGGGATGGTCGGCTCCACCATGGCCAGGTTGGTCTTGCCGCAGGCGGACGGGAACGCGCCGGCGATGTGGTAGACCTTGCCCTCCGGTGAGGTGATCTTGAGGATCAGCATGTGCTCGGCGAGCCAACCCTCGTCGCGCCCCATCACGCTCGCGATCCGCAGCGAGTAGCACTTCTTGCCGAGCAGCGAGTTGCCGCCGTAGCCGGAGCCGAACGACCAGATCTCCCGGGTCTCGGGGAAGTGCGAGATGTACTTCGTCTCGTTGCACGGCCACGAGACGTCCTGCTGGCCGGGTGCGAGCGGGGCGCCGATCGAGTGCAGGGCGTGCACGAAGTCCGCGTCGTCGCCCATCGCCTCGAGAATCTTGGCGCCCATCCGGGTCATGATGCGCATCGAGGCGACCACGTACGGGCTGTCCGTGATCTCGACGCCGAACATGGGGCTCTCGGCCTCGACCGGGCCCATGACGAACGGGATGACGTACATGGTGCGTCCGCGCATGCTGCCGCGGTACAGCTCGGTCATCGTCCGCTTCATCTCGGCCGGCGCCATCCAGTTGTTGGTGGGGCCGGCGTCCGCCTCGTCGACGGAGCAGATGAAGGTGCGCTCCTCGACGCGGGCGACGTCCGTCGGGTCGGTCCGTGCGTAGAACGAGTTGGGCTTCTTCTCGGGATTCAGCCGGATCAGGGTGCCCTTTTCGACCAGTTCGTCGGTGAGGCGGCGCCACTCCTCATCGGACCCGTCCACCCAGACCACCCGGTCGGGGGTGGTCAGTTCCGCGACCTCTCGGACCCAGGCGAGCAGTTTGGGGTTGGACGTCGGGGCCTGATCGATACCCCGAACAGTAGCCGGAGCAACCATGTCACATCTCCTTGTGGTCGACGCTGACCGATGTATGGGGTGCACGAGTTCTGGCGAGCGAGTCGTCGCCTTCGTGGAAACCTGGGATTGGGCTCAGCGTAAACCGGGCTGCCTCGCCAGTCAGTGGGACTGGTTGTGAAGAACTGCACAAGGTAGGGCCACGCTGCGGCATCGCGATCTGATACCCGCTTTCGCGCGCAGTTTCACGCAAATCCTGCGGCGAACCTCCGGCGGACGCCCGTCGCGAGGTCCGGTCGCTGGTGCACGATGAGCGGAAGCGCCCGCCCGTGCCGAGGGCGGCGATTGGGTGATCCGATCCGCAATTCCGCCACGGCCGGTTACGCTCTGCTCACCGCACGACGAACCGGGCGGCGTCCCCGTGGGACGCGGTCGGATCCGGCTCGTCCGTGCTACCCGTCCACCGTGCGGGCACCCGGTAGGCTCGGCGGGTGGCCGCGACGATGACCGGGGACCAACCGGGCGCTAAGCAGACCCGGCCGGGTCTGATCGGTTTCCTCCTCGACCGTTTCGGTCACCTCGTCCGGGAGTTGAGCAAGTTCGCCACGGTGGGCGGGCTCGCGTTCCTGGTGGACTTCGCGCTCTTCAACTACCTGGCCAGCGTCCGCCACATGCCGCCGGTCGCCGCGAAGACCATCTCCACGGTGATCGCCGCGACCATGGCGTTCCTGGGCAACCGGTTCTGGACCTGGCGGCACCGCCAGCGCTCCAACCCCGCCCGGGAGTACGCGCTGTTCTTCTTCTTCAACGGGGTCGGCCTGGGCATCGCCGTCGCCTGCCTCGCGATCAGCCGCTACGGGTTGGGCAGCATCTGGCCCGGGGTGTTCCAGACCCCGCTGGCCGACAACATCGCCAGCTTCATCGTCGGCACCGGCCTCGGGACGCTGTTCCGATTCTGGTCGTACCGGCGGTTCGTTTTCGTGGAAGCGGGAATTCCCCCGCTTCCGGGAACGAGCCACGACCGAGACTCCGGGGCGTGACCTACCGCCCACCCCGTCCTGCCGGGCCGAGCCGGCCCTGCCCACTGCCCTAAGGTGTTCCGCATGCGTCTGGTCCGTCTGCTGCCCGAGCGCTGGCAGAAGTTCATCCACGAGGCGCTCAAATTCGGCATCGTCGGTGGCATCAACACCGTCATCAATTACGCGGTGTTCAATGCGCTGGCACTGACCGTTTTCCGCGACGGGCAGCTCAAGGCGACGGTCATCGCGACCATCGTGGCCACGATCACCTCGTATCTGATGAATCGGCACTGGACGTACCGGGATCGCCCGAAGTCGGCGCTACGCCGCGAATACGTCCTTTTCTTCCTGTTCAACGCCACCGGCCTGATCATCGAACTCGGCGTCCTCGCCGCAGCGAAGTACGGCCTCGGCGTGACCAGCCTGCTGGCGCTGAACGTGGCGAAGACCGGTGGCGTACTGCTGGCCACCATGTTCCGTTTCTGGTCGTACCGGACGTTCGTCTTCCAGCCGGTGCCGAAGCACGCGCAGGCGACCTGGCACAGCATCCCGCGCGACGAGTGGGACACCATGGCGGAGATGGACCCGGTGGCGGAGCTGGCCGAGTCGGTCAGCGAGCTGGAGGAGTCCGAGCCCCCGCCGGGCGAGCACCGGAGTCGGACGGCCGGTCGCCGCGCCGGCGCGGAGTACGGCGCCCCGACCCAGGGTCGCCCCGCCCCGGCGGACGCCGCCATGGGCCCGGCCCTCGGCCGCACCCTCGACAGCGACCTGGACGCCGAAC
>NZ_QGKS01000484.1 GCF_003172935.1 Micromonospora sicca
GCTGATGCGGGTCCTGACGTGGAACCTGTGGGGCCGTTACGGGCCGTGGCAGCGCCGTCGGGAGGCGATCGCGGCGACGCTGACCGAGGTGGGCCCGGACGTGTGCGGGCTGCAGGAGGTGTGGGGCACCCACGGGCAGAACCTGGCCGCCGACCTCGCCGAGCGGCTGGGCATGCACTGGTGCTGGGCGATCGCGGGCCAGACGAGCGCCGGGCACGACGACGACCTGTTCATCGGCAACGCGATACTCAGCCGTTGGCCCATCGCCGGGCACACCGAGGTACCCCTGCCCACCGGCGATCCCGGCGAGGGCAGGGTGGCCCTGCACGGGCGGATCGATACGCCGCACGGTGCCCTGCCGATGTTCACCACCCATCTGACCTACCGGCCCGGCGGCTCACAGGTGCGCCTGCCCCAGGTCAGGCGGCTGGCCACGTTGGTCGCCGAGGAGGCGGCGGGCTGCGCCTACCCGCCGGTGGTCACCGGCGATCTCAATGCGGAGCCCGACTCCGACGAACTGCGACTGCTCGGCGGGTTGCTCACCGCTCCCGCGGTCCCGGGGCTGGTGCTCGTCGACGCCTGGCGCTACGCCGACCCGGCCGACCCCGGCTTCACCTGGGACCGCCGCAACGGCTACCAGGCCGACACGGTGCTCCCCGACTCACGTATCGACTACGTCCTGGTCGGCCTGCCCCGGGATGGGCGCGGGCGGGTGCGATCCGCCCGCCTCGCCGGCACCACCCCCGTCGACGAGGTGTGGCCATCGGATCACTTCGCCGTCGTCACCGACCTTCAGTCGTAGCAGCTCCGAGGCCGCGCAGGTCCGCCGCGGATTGCCTCACTCGTTGCGGGCCGTCTCCGGACCGGTGATCCGCCGCAGCAGCGGCAGCGTCGAGGCGACGATGCCCAGCGACACCGCGAGCCCGCCGCCGACCATGAGGTAGAACGACAGGTCCGGCGCTCGCAGCGGGTAGCCGAGCTGCGCCCGCAGGAACAGATGCGCGGCCAGGAATCCCAGCCCGGTCGCCACCGTCGCGACGAGCAGCAGGGGCACGACGGTTTCCAGCGCGACCACCCGACGCAGGGTGCGTAGCTGCACCCCGGTGAGCCGCAGCATGCTGAACGGTCGCTTCCGGTCGCTCAGCCCGCCGGCCACGCTCACCGCCAGGCTGCAGCCGGCGATCGGCAGGCTGGCCAGCATGATCACGTTGGCCAGTTGCTGGAACTGCCTCAGCTGCCGCGCGGAGTTCGCCTCCCACTCGCCGACGCTGATCGGAAAGCGACCCAGTGGGAACGCGTCGACCAGCAAGGTGCGGGCCCGCTCGAACGCGGAGCGGCTGGTGGTGTCGACGACCACCGACAGGATCGGTTGCCGGTCGACCTCCGCGGGGGCGATGCCGGCGGCGTCCCAGACGTACGTGTCACTGGTCAGGTCGAACGCCCGCATGCCGATGAGGTCGCTCGCCACCTGCGCGACCCGCGCGCCGGCGGGGCAGCTGCCGAACACCGCCAGGCGGTCCAGTTCGGCGCAGGTGACCAGGCCCTGCCATGCGTCCCGGTCGGGGTTGCGGTGCACCACGGTGACACTGCGGACCCCGGGGATCGCCGCGAGCCCGGCCGGAATCTGGTCCGCGGTCGGCGCGGGACCCTCCTCGGGCCAGAACGACTTCGCCAGTGAGGTGGCGGCCACCGAGTCGGTGCGCGGTTCGCCGCGGTTGGCGACGAACGTGGTGATGATGCCGGTCGCCACGCTCGTCACGAACAGCGCCACGATCAGGCCACTCACGGTCCGGAACCCGGCCTTCGGATTGTCCGACAGCCGCCGCCCGGCGATGAGCGCGGCGGGGCGGCTGGCCCGCCCCGCCAACGCCCGGGCGCCGACCATCGTCAGCCACGGCCCCGCCAGCACCAGGCCGGTCAGGACCAGCAAGAACCCGGACAGGTACGCGGCGATCTGGCCGTTGGTCGTCCCGGGACGCCGGCCGATGAAGTACGTCAGCTCGGCGAGCCCGACGACCAGCGGGATGAGCCGCCAGGCGCGCGGCGGTTTCGGGGTGACACGCCGACTCACGCCCAGCGGCGAGATCTGCACCCGGCGCAGCGCCAGCCAGGACGCCACGACCGCGCCGAGCGGGATGCCCAGCCCGACCGACAGGACGTCGATGCCGGTGAGCGACAGGTCGGCGCTGAAGAAAGGTTCACCGGTGAACGGGATCGTGGCGAGTCCCGACCGGAGCGCGAAGAACAAGCCGAACCCGGCAGCCGTACCCGCCGCGGCGGCGACTGCCGACTCCACGGCCGAGATGACCGAGATCTGCCGGGGGGTGGCGCCGATCAGCCGCATCGCGGCGAAGCGCTGCTCCCGGCGGGTCGCGGCCAGCCGGGTCGCCGTGCCGATGAAGATGAGGACCGGGAAGAGCAGCGCGGCCGCGACGACCGACAGCACGAGTGTCATGCCGTCGTGGTTGATGCCGACGTAGCAGCCGTTGCCGCAGTCGCTCGGCGAGGTGGTCATGATCTGGGTGACCTGCCGGGCCCCCAGCTGCTCCAGTTCCGCCGGGGTGCGACCGATCACGATCAGCAGCGATTCGGGGGACGGCAGCGCGGCCCGCCCGATCGTGCCGATCTCGTGGCCGGGGAAGCGGTCACCGAGCTCAGCGGCCGGGGTGTTCCGCAGCAGCTTGCCGAGCGCGGGCGAGACGTAGAACTCGCCCGGCCCGGGCAGGTGCGGGATGCCCGGCGGGACGGACGCGTCCGGGCCCAGCGCAGCGACCTCGACCCGGCCGATCGACTGGCCGTGGTAGTAGTCCTCTCGGATCAGCCACCACATCGGGTCGGCCGTCGGGTCGGCGGAGGCCGGTGCGACGGCGGTGTTGAGCCAGGCGTACCGCGCGTTCTGGGCGCCGACGGCGTTCATGCCGGCGAGCGTCGCCAGCAGCATGCCCACACCGAGCGCCACCGCGCCGGCGATGACGACGAGCCGGACGGCCGCCTCCCGGCCACCGGACAGGCACAGTCGCAGACCGAACCGGATCATGAGTGCACCAGCGCGTTCACCTTGCCGTCGCGCACGATGACCTGCCGGTCGGCGTACGCGGCGACGCGGGCCTCGTGGGTGACGAGCACGACGGTCGTGCCCTGCTCGCGGGCGCACGCGACGAGGAGGTCCATGACCTGCTCGCCGGTGAGGGAGTCGAGGGCGCCGGTCGGCTCGTCGGCGAACAGCACGTTCGGCCGGGCGACGAGGCCGCGGGCGAGCGCCACCCGTTGCGCCTGGCCGCCGGACAGCTCACCGGAACGGCGTCGCTCCAGCCCGGCCAGACCGAGCCGCTCGAACCAGGGCCGCGCCTCCTGGAACGCGGCCGTGCGGCGGACTCCGCCGAGCAGCAGCGGCAGCGCGACGTTCTCCTCCGCGGTCAGCTCGGGGACGAGCTGTCCGAACTGGAACACGAACCCGAATCGGTCCCGGCGGAGCACGCTGCGCTCCTGCTCGTTCATGGTGTCGAGGCGGCGGCCGTCGAGGCGGATCTCGCCCGCGTCGGGCACCAGGATGCCGGCCAGGCAGTGCAGCAGCGTGGACTTGCCCGACCCGCTCGGGCCCATGACGGCGACGATCTCACCCGGGTCCACCGAGAGGCTGGCACCCCGTAGCGCCGGGGTGCTGCCGAAGGACAGCGCCACGTCTCGCGCCTCGATCGCCGTCATCGCCGCACCATCTTCCGGAGCGCGTCGAGCCGGGCGATCGTGGTGTCCATCCAGTGCAGGTCGGCCTCCAGATGGAACAGCCCGTGGTCGGCCAGCAGCGTGTCGACGAGGTTGCCGTCGCGCTTGATCGCGGTGAGCTCGGTCATCCGTCGCAGGTGCACGGCGCGCTGGGCGTCGAGGTAGTCCGCGGCGGGGCGGTCCAGCATCAGCGCCAGCACCACCTTGGTGAAGAGCACGGTCTGCAGGTTGGGCTCGGCCTCGACCGGCTCGGTCAGCCAGGCGTCGACCTCGGTCGCGCCGCGCTCGGTGATCAGGTAGCGCTTGCGGTCGGGGCCGACGCCCGGCTCCACCTCGCCGATCACGATCTTGCCGTCGCGAGCCAGGCGGCCGAGCGTGGCGTAGACCTGCCCGAACGGGAGCGGCTTGCCGCGGCTGAAGAAGGTGTCGTAGTCGCGCTTGAGGTCGTAGCCGTGGCTGGGCTCGCGCTCGAGCAGGCCGAGGAGGGTCAACGGAACACTCATGCCGTGACCATACCCTGAGCGTATACCTCGCGTATATATCTCGAGGGTGTAAGAACCGGTTGAACCTGCGCGCTTTCCTCAATCGGGCCGCGCCGGCCTTGCGGGGGATTACCGTTCGTTAACGTGACCATCTTTCGGGTTACTGCCGTCATGCTCAGCGCCGTCCTGGCTCTGCCCGCTGCCGCGGTCGCGCCGCCGACGCGGGCGGCAGCCGCGCCGCACCTGCCATGCCC
>NZ_QGKS01000507.1 GCF_003172935.1 Micromonospora sicca
GGTCGCGGTGGCAGGCCACGCCCGCCGGCCGGGCCGAGACGCCCGGCGCGGTGCGGATCGGCACCGTCCGGATCCCCGACGCCGAGCCGGTGCCCGCGCTGGTGCCGCTGCTGGACGCGGGCCACGTGCACCTGGCCGGCAGCGACCGGGCGGGCATCGCCGCGGTGGTGCCGGCCCTGCTGCTGCGTTCCGTCGGCCGCGCCGACCCGGGCGGGGTCCGCCTCTTCGGGTACGACCCGGAGCACCTCGGCGGCGGCCTGGCCGGGTTCGCCCCGCTGGGCACCGCCGGGCTGCTCACCTTCGTCGGCCCCGGCGGGCTCGGCCGGCTGCTGGACGACCTGGTGGAGCAGATCCGGCGGATCAACGAGACCGTGCTGGCCGGCGAGTACACCTCGCTGCGCGAGCTGGCCACGGCGACCGGCCGGCGCCCGGAGCCGTGGCGGGTGGCTGTGCTGCTCGGCGGCGACGAACTGTCCCGGCACGAGCGCGGCCAGCTGGACCGGGTGGTCCGCACCGGCGCCGCGTGCGGGGTGCACCTGGTGGTCCGCGGGATCGACCTGCCCGACGACCCGACCGTGTCCCGGGTGGTGGTGCAGCCGGACGGGGCCCGGATCGGCGGACTGCCGGTCGTCCTCGACGACCCGCCGCCGGCCACCCTGGTCACCGAGACCTGCCGGGAGGTGGCGTCCCGGGTCAACGCCGGCCCACCGCCGACGCCCTTCGCCGACCTGCTCCCGCCACCGGAGCGGATGTGGCGGGAGGACTCGGCGCACGGGCTGACCGCGCCGATCGGCGAGGGCCCGCACGGCCGGCCGGTACTGCTCACCCTCGGCGACTACCCGCCGCACGCCCTGATCGGCGGTCCGTCCGGCACCGGCAAGACGAACCTGATCTTCGCCTGGATCGGCGCGCTGGCCTCCCGCTACTCCCCCGCCGAGCTGGAGTTCTACCTGCTGGACTTCAAGGAGGGGGTGTCCTTCGCCCGGTTCGCCCAGGGCCGGCGGGACCCGAGCTGGCTGCCGCACATGCGGCTGGTCGGGATCAACGTCAACACCGACCGGGAGTTCGGGCTGGGGCTGCTGCGCTTCCTCGCCGAGGAGCTGCGCCGCCGGGCGGACGCCGCCAAGAAGCACGAGGTCACCAAGCTGGCCGAGCTGCGGGCGGTGGACCCCACCGGGCACTGGCCGCGGATCGTCGCGGTGGTCGACGAGTTCCAGGCGCTGCTCGCCGGGCGGGACGTGGTGGCCCGGGAGGCCGCCGACCTGCTGGAGGACCTGGCCCGGCGGGGCCGGTCGCAGGGTATCCACCTGGTGCTCGCCTCGCAGGACGTCCGCGGCATCGAGGCGCTGTGGGGGCGGCCCGCCCTGGTCGCCCAGTTCACCCTGCGCATCGCGCTGCCCAAGGCGCTGCGCATCCTGGCCGAACGCAACGACGCCGCCCAGTCGCTGCCCCGGCACCACGCCGTGGTCAACGCCGAGTCCGGGCTGGCCGAGGGGAACGAGGTGGCCCGGATCCCGTCGGCCAGCGACTGGGAGAGCTGGAGCGAGCTGCAGCACCGGCTGTGGCGGATGCGCCCGGCCGACGCCGCCCCGGCCCGGCTCTTCGACGGCGATGCGATCCCCCGTCTCGCGGACGCGCCGGATTTCCGGGCGCTGACCGCGCCGGACGAGGGGGTGCCGCGCAGCCCGGTGGCCCTGCTCGGCGAGATCATCGACGTGCAGGCGCGGTCCGCGACGCTGCGGCTGCCCCGGGCCCCGGGACGCAACCTGGCGGTGCTCGGCACCCGGGTGGACGAGGCGTGCGCGGTGCTGGACGCCGCCGCCCGGTCCCTCGCGCGCCAACACCGCCCCGGCACCGCCCGGTTCTCCATCGCCTGCCTCGACCAGGACGCCGACCCGGCCGCCCGGGCCCTCTACGAGGACCTGGCCGACGACGCCGCCTGGTACGACGAGGAGACGATCCCGGAGCTGATGGCCGAGGTGGGCGACTCGCTCGGCGCGCCGGGCACCCGGAACACCCCGCACTACCTGCTGCTGTACGCGGTCGACGCGGCGGCCGGTCAGCTCGCCGGGCGGGCCGGGCGGCGTACCGGGCTGGAGCAGTTGCGCCGGATCCTGCACGACGGGCCGGAGCGGCGTACCCACGTGCTGGCCTGGTGGCGCGGGGTGGCCCGGATGCGGGTGGACCTGGGCGGGCCGGCCGCCCGCACCGACCAGATCGGCGCGTGGGTGGCGCTCGACGTGCAGGGCGCGGAGCTGGGGTCCTCGCTCTATCCGGGCACCGGGGGGCCGGACTGGTACCCCCGGCCGTGGCGGGGACTCTACTTCGACCGGGCGGCCCACCGCACCGGACAGGTGATCATCCCTTATGGTCCGTCCCGTTGACATCCTCCCGGCCCGATAGGACCGGGATTCCCACGGTCGCCCGTCGAGTTTCCTGCTTCGTCACTGACCGCCTCGTCCGGGAGGGCTCCCGTTGAGGGCTTACACCAGCTCCACAGGCAGACACCGCCAGCCCGGCGGCCAGAATGTTCCGCGCCGCGTTCACGTCACGGTCGTGATTGATGCCGCAGTCGCACGTCCATGTGCGGACGTGCAGCGGCATGGTGTCCCGTACGGCTCTGCATGTCGAGCACAGTTTGGAGGAGGGGAACCAACGGTCGACCGCAATCAACTTACGGCCGTACCACTGGGCCTTGTACTCCAGCATGCTGCGGAAATCGCGCCACGCCGCGTCGCTGATGGCGCGGGCGAGTGTGTGGTTTTTCAGCAGGTTCCGAACGGTGAGGTCCTCGATCACGATCGTTTGGTTTTCACGAACGAGCCGAGTGGTGATCTTGTGCAGGTGGTCGCGTCGCCGGTCGGCGATGCGAGCGTGAACCTTGGCGACCTTGCGGCGGGCCTTGTCCCGGTTCGCCGAGCCCTTGGCCTTCCGCGACAACTCCCGCTGGGCGCGGGCGAGCCGGGCACGGTCGCGCCGCTCATGCCGAAGGTTGGTGATCTTCTCCCCGGTCGACAAGGTCAGCAGGTTGTCAAGCCCGGCGTCTATCCCGATCGCCGCGGTGGTCGGGGGCAGCGGCTGAACGGTCGGGTCCTCGCACAACAAGGACACGAACCAGCGCCCAGCCGGGTCTTGAGACACCGTCACCGTCGATGGCTTCGCACCCTCGGGGAGAGGGCGGGACCACACGATGTGCAACGGCTCCGCCATCTTCGCCAACGTCAGCCTGCCGTCCCGGAAGCGGAAAGCGCTGGTCGTGTACTCCGCCGACTTCCGGCACCGCTTCCGCGACTTGAAACGCGGGTACTTCGCGCGTTTGGCGAAGAAGCTGGCGAGGCCGTCTGAAGATGACGCAGGGCCTGCTGGAGTGGGACCGAGGAAACGTCGTTGAGGTAGGCCAGTTCCTCTGTCTTCTTCCACGCGGTCAGCATCGCCGATGTGGCGTTGTAGGAGACGTGTTCCTGCCGGAGTGTCCACGCCTCGGTACGCGCCGCCAACGCGAGGTTGTAGACCTTCCGCACGCATCCGAACGTGCGCGACAGCTCAGCCGCCTGCGCGTCCGTGGGATAGAAGCGGTACTTGAATGCTCGCTTCACATGCGTGGTCTTCATGGCTTTCGAACTATCGCATCAACCTGTGACAACCTGCGGGTTGTCGGGAAGGGGCTCGGGTCCACAGTGCCGGCGACCGGCCATCCCTGCCCTGCTCCGCAGGCGTGCGGCTCCTTCCGGCGCTGATGCGGGGTTTCTCAAAGGAGTTCCGATGAACGAACCGGTCGCCAGTGAGACGTACGCCGCCCAGATCCGTCGGCTCGCCGAGCTGACCTCCCGGGTCGCCGCCCAGCGCGAGGAGGCGCACACCTGGTACGCGCAGCAGTGCGCCGCGGCCGACCGGGCGGTCGCCGAGGCCACCGCGCAGGTACGCCGCGCCGAGGCGGAGGCGGCCGAGGCGCGGGAACTGGTGGAGCGGGTCGACGCCGAGGCCGCGCACCTGTGGCAGGAGCTGCGGACCCGGCTGGGGGCGAGCGCGCGGCGGCTGGGTGATCCGCCCGGTCCGGCCCGGGACGCGTCCGGTGACCCGGTGCCGCTGCTGCACGGGGTCCGGGAGCTGCTGGACCGCACCCGTCAGCCGGGTGAGCTGCCGGGCTCGCTCAACCCGCTGCTGGTGCTCTGCGGGGTCGGCGGAGCCGTCGTCGCGTACGTCCTGGGGGTGGGGGCACGGGCGGTCGGCACCGGATCCGGCGGTGACCTGGCGGTCGGGATGCCGGTGCTGGGGCTGGTGGTGACGCTGCTCGGGCCGCTGGTGGGGTTGGCGCCGGCCCGGCTGCTGGCCGACCGCCGGCACGCCGTCCTGGGCCCCCGCCCGATCACCGTGGTGCTGACCGCCGGCGTGGTGACGACGGTCCTCCTGCTCGCCCTCGCCC
>NZ_QGKS01000171.1 GCF_003172935.1 Micromonospora sicca
GCCCCCACCCGCCCGCGGTGATCAAGAAGTTCGCGTCGGGGGTACGCGGGTTCGGAGACGCAAACTTCTTGGTCAACCGGGTCAACCGGGCCGGCGCGGGGCAATAGTGAGGGCATGTTGGGGATCGGAAAGAAGGACCGCGAGTTGGACGCCGCCGTCAAGGAGCTGGCCAAGGCCGACACGCTCGCCTTCGGCGGGGTGGGAATCGCCTCCACGCTGCTGCCGGAGACCGAGGCGTACCGGCAGGTGGAGCGGGCGCTGGACGAGCATCCCGCCGAGGCCCGGAAGAAGGTCGACTGGCTGCTCAAGCACGGTTCGGCGGCCGGGAAGGCGTACGCGGCCACGCTGCTGGACCGGGCCGACCCGGAGGCGGGCCGGGCGGCCTGGGCGACGTTGCGCGACGACAAGGGCGAGTTCACGACGTTCAGCGGCTGCGTGATGGGTCGCGCGACGCTCCGTGACTACGCCGCCGAACGCCTCGCCGCCAACTGATCAACTCGTCGCCGGGCCCCGGCCGATCGGTCGTGCCGGCGCCTGGCGGGCAGGCCGTACCTTGCCAGCCATGACCTCGCCCGACGCCGCGCCGGCCCGCCCCGCCCGCCCGGCCATCGTTACCGTCGCCTTCTGGTTGCAGCTCGCGACCGTCGTCGTCCTGCTCCTCCTGATCGGACTGGTGATCGTCGCAGCGGTGCGCTACGACGGCCAGATCGACCGGGCGCTGCGACTGGTCCCCGACGCGGACCCGGCCGAGGTGTCGGACGAGCGGATGGGCAATCTCTTCATGGCGCTCGTCACCGGCGTCCCGGCGCTGCTCCTGGCCGGCTGGCTCGCCGCCACGGCGCTGCCGCTGGGCCGGGGCAGCAACACCGCCCGGATCCTGGTCTTCGTGGCCGCCGGCGCGCAGCTCCTGCTCTGCCTCGGGCAGGGGTGCTCGGGCGCCCTCCTCATCCCGGTCATGCTGGCCGCCGGGTCCGCCGATCCCGGTTTCGATCCGTCCGACGGCGTGCCGCCCGGCGACGACTGGGAGCAGTCGAAGTTCCTCGACACCCTCTACGCCCAGGGTGACCCCGCCGACCTGGTTTCCGGGGCCAGCGGTCTCGGCGTGCTGCTGGTGTTGGCGCTCACGATCGTCGTCGTGGTGCTGCTCCTGCTCCCGGCGGCCGACCGCTGGTTCCGGCCCGCGTCCGCTGCTCGGGCGGGCGTCCACCCGGTGGCCCTCGGCTACGGCTACCCAGTGGTCGGCGCCGCGGCCTGGCCGGGCTACCCGCCGGTCGGCTGGTCGCCCTCGCCGGGCTACCCGGCGCCCACTCCGGCGCTCCCGCCCGGCTACATGATCTGCCCGGAGCCGGCGCTGCATCTCGCCCACCCGCCCGCCGGCCCGGCGGTGTCCGCCCCGGACCCGACTCCGACCGGGTCGACCGATGCGGCCCCGACCGACCCCACCGCGGACACCCTCGGTAGCTGATCGCTGACTCGCTGGAGAGGCTTTTCCCCGGCGTGCGCGGGGTTGTTACCGTCTGCGCCGACGCACGTGGGAAGGCGGTCGGCGTGAACGGTTCGGTGGCGTACCTGGTGACGACGCTGGGGTGTCTGATCGGGGTGGCCGGTGTCGTGATCGCTGTGGTGGCGCTCCGCAAGGCCCGGTCCGGGGCGCGCCCGCCAGCGCCCGGCGACCCGTTCCGCGACCGGGACTCCGACGCGCTGCGCGGTGACCCCCGCAAGCTCCGGCCCGGCGACATCGTCGAGATCCGCCAGGTGCCGTACACGGTCCGCGGCTCGGTGCACCTGGTCGAGGGCGGGTGGAGCTGGGCGGAACACCTGCTCGACGAGGTCGGCGGGGTGAAGCGCTGGCTCTCCGTCGAGGAGGACCCGGACCTGGAGTTGGTGCTCTGGACCGCCGAACCGTCCGCCACCGTCACCCCGGGCGCGCCGACCCTCGACATCGCCGGCCGCCGGTACACCTGGGACGAGTCCGGCCAGGCCCGCTACACCGCCACCGAGGGCACCGGCCTCGACCCGCGCGGCACCATGCGCTACCACGACTACCAGGCGCCCGGCGGCGCCCGGCTCTCCTTCGAGGCGTACGGGGAAGCCGGCTGGGAGGTGGCGCTCGGCGAGAAGCTGCACCGGGCCGAGGTGATGATCTACCCGCAGGGCGGCCCGGAGAAGGGGGCCTGAGCGTGCTCGTCACCCTGCACGCGCCGTACGTCGACACCAGCGCCGCCGACCTGAGCCTGGCGCTCGGCGGCCCGGAACGCCCCGCGCTGCACGTCCGGGAGCTGACCCTGCCCGGCGGTGCGACCCTGCGGCTGCGCCTGCTCGGCGCCTCCCACCAGGTCGTCTGCGGTGGCCTGACCGAGACGGTCGCCTGCCTGCCCGGCCGTCCGCCGCACCTGCCCGGCGCCCTGCACGACGCCGCCGCCGGCTACCGGTTCACCGCCACGGTGCTCCGGCCCGACGGCGACGGCCTGCGTGCCCGGGCCGCCGCGCTCCGCGCCGAACTGGCCGACGACCCGTACGCGCTGGTCGGCGTCTTCCCCGGCGACGTGGACGCGGTCACCGCGCTCTCCGTACGCCCCGACCCGCCCGGCGGCACGGTCGGCTGGCGCACCTGGCACGCGTACCCCCAGACCAACGAGCTGGTCCTGACCGAGACGGTGGTGGCACTGTGAGCGCGAGGAGTGAGCCGGTTTTGCGAGCCCCGCAGTCGCGAACCGAGGTGGCACTGTGAGCGCGAGGAGTGAGCCGGTTTTGCGAGCCCCGCAGTCGCGAACCGAGGTGGCACTGTGAGCGCGAGGAGTGAGCCGGGTTTGCGAGCCCCGCAGTCGCGAACCGAGGTGGCACTGTGAGCGCGAGGAGTGAGCCGGGTTTGCGAGCCCCGCAGTCGCGAACCGAGGTGGCACTGTGAGGACGACGTACCGGCGGTGGATCGTGGTGGGGGTGGCCGTCGCCGTGGTCGGCGCGCTGATCGCCGCCTTCGCGATCTTCTACGGCAACTTCTCGCCACGCGGCTACGTGCAGGACCACTACCGCCGCGCGTCCAGCCGGGACATCGGCCGGGACGCGGTGGCGTACACGTCGACGCGCACCCCGAGCCAGGTGTCGAAGGACATCACGGAGACCTGGCAGCCCGCCGACCAGTACGTCGACGGCAGTGGGGTCTACCTGCGCTACGACGACGACTCGGTGGTGATCCTGCCGGTCGCCGCCGGCTCGCTGATCCTGCTGGAGCGGATGAGCACCGCCTACCCCCGCTACCACCACGTGGTCGGCGGTGGCTGGGGCTGGGGCCGCGGCAGCACCGTCCGGGGCGGTGGCCCCGGCGCCGGCAAGTAGCCCCTCCGCCCCCTCACCCTGGAGCTGAAGTGCAGAACCTCGCCACCGATCTGCTGGTCACCCTCGCCTACGGCGTGGTCGGCGTCGCCCTGATGGGCATCGGTTACCTGCTGGTCGACCTGGCCACCCCGGGCCGGCTGAACCACCTGATCTGGCACGAGCGCAACCGCAACGCGGCGCTGCTGCTCGCCTCCAACCTGGCCGGGGTCGGGGTCATCGTGGTCGCCGCGATCGTGGCCAGCGAGGACGACTTCGTGCTCGGCCTGGTCGGCGCGGCCGCGTACGGCGTCCTCGGCCTGGTGATCATGTCGGCCGCCTTCGTGCTGCTCGACGTGGCCACCCCCGGCAAGCTCGGCGAGCTGCTGGTGGACCCGGAGCCGCACCCGGCGGTCTGGGTCTCCGCGGTCGTCCACCTCGCCACCGGGGCGATCATCGCCGCCGCCATCAGCTGATGGCCGGCGGCAAGCGGCCGCCGCCGGCCGCCGCGAAGTCCCCGGCGGCGGGCAGGTCGGCAGTTAAGGCCGGGCTGATCTCGGCGGTCGTCCTGGGTGTCGCCGGCCTCTTCGTCGTCGGGATCGTGAGCGACAGCTCCGACGACCTCAGCATCCCCGCCCCCGCGACCGACGAGCGCGCCGACACCGTGCCCATCCTCAGGGAGGCCCGCACCAGCCAGGGCATCTGCTACGGCTGGCGGCTGGCGGGCGGGTCCGACGTGGTCAGCGTCGGATCGAACCTCGGGGACGGCACGCCGGTCGCGGCCACCCCGACGTGCCCACGCTGGATCGAGGTCACCGCCGACATCACCTACACCGCGGGGAGCAGCGAGAGCTCCGACTCCGCCCGGGTCCAGGTGAAGGGCTCCGCCGACATCGACGCCGCCGACCTGTACGCCATCGAGCGCGGCCTGGAACGGTTCGGGCTGGACGACGACGCCTTCATCGACGACCCGGGCTGGGCGGTCACCCGCGCGGCGACCACCCTGCCGCTGCTCGCCGCCGAGGCCGGGCTGGCGGCGCCGGCCGCCACCCCCACCGC
>NZ_QGKS01000486.1 GCF_003172935.1 Micromonospora sicca
CCTGGCCGAGCTGACCGGCTGCACGATCACCGACCTGGGCGCCGAGCCAGACGGCCACGGGGAAGCGTTCGGCGGGGATGTCGTAGTGGTCCCGGTCGAAGCCACGGCGGGGCGCGCCAAGCGCCTCGGCGAAGGCGTGCAGCTCGGCGTAGGAGACGTCGCTGATCAGGTGCGACCAGAGCCGGCCCCGCCAGGGCACGGCCGGCCGGTCCAGATACAGCATGCCGGCCAATCTAGCGCGCGGTCGCCCGGTTGATGATCACCTGGCGACGACCTAGCCTTCCCCGCATGGCCGGTTCCCCCCTCCTCGACGACCTGCGGGCCGCGCTCGGCGACGCCGCCGTGCTGACCGACCCGGACCTGCTCCGGATGCACGAGCGGGACGAGGCCGACCTGTGCGCCGCCGGCACCCCGCTCGTGGTCACCCGGCCGCGCAGCACCGAGGAGGTCGTCGCGGTGGTCCGGGCGGCCGCCCGGCACGGCGTACCGGTGGTCCCGCAGGGGGCCCGGACCGGGCTGGCCGGCGCGGCGAACGCGGTCGACGGCGCGGTGGTGCTGAGCACCGTGGCGATGGACCGGATCCTGGAGATCGACCCGGTGAGCCGGATCGCCGTGGTCCAGCCCGGCGTGGTCAACGCGGCGCTGGCCGGAGCGGTGGCGAAGCACGGCCTCTGGTACCCGCCCGACCCCGGCTCCTGGGAGTCGTCCACCATCGGCGGCAACGTCGCCACCAACGCGGGCGGCATGTGCTGCGTCAAGTACGGCGTGACCACCGAGTACGTGCTCGGCCTGACGGTGGTGCTCGCCTCCGGCGAGGTGCTGCGCACCGGCCGGCGTACCGCCAAGGGGGTCGCCGGGTACGACCTGACGCGGCTCTTCGTCGGCTCCGAGGGCACCCTCGGGGTGATCACCGAGATCACCGTCTCGCTGCGGCCCGCCCCGGCGAAGTCGCTGACCCTGGTCGCCGTCTTCGGGTCGACCGCGGCCGCCGGGACGGCAGTGGCCGGGATCGCCGAGCGGGGGCTGAGCCCGAGCCTGCTGGAACTGCTCGACCGGGTCCACCTGGCGGCCATCGAGGCGTACCGGCCGATGGGGTTGCGCACCGACGCGCAGGCGCTGCTGCTGGCCGCCGTGGACACCGGCTCCCGGGCCGCTGAGGACCTGGCCCGGATCGCCGAGGTCTGTGAGGCGGCCGGCGCCGACGAGGTCTGGACGGCCACCGACGCGGTGGAGGCGGCGGCCCTGCTCCAGGCCCGCCGGCTGGCCCACCCGGCGATGGAGCGGTACGCCGCGGAGGCCTTCCCCGGCGGCAACGGCGGGCTGGTGATCGACGACGTGGCGGTGCCGCGCGGCGCGCTCGCGGCGCTGCTGGACGGGGTGGCCCGGATCGCCGAGGAGTGTGCCGTGCCGATCGGCGTGGTGGGCCACGCGGGCGACGGCAACATGCACCCGAACATCGTGGTCGACCGGGCCGACCCGGCCAGCGTCGAGCGCGGCCGGCGGGCCTTCGACGAGATCATGCGGCTGGGTCTGGCGCTGGGCGGCACCTGCACCGGGGAGCACGGCGTGGGGCTGCTCAAGCGGGACTGGCTGGCCCGGGAGATCGGCCCGGTCGGGATCCGGGTGCACCAGGCGATCAAGGCGGCGCTGGACCCGGAGGGGCTCTTCAACCCCGGCAAGGTGCTCTGACCGGTCCGCACCGGCGGGTGGCCGGACCCGACCCGGTCGGGGGCCCGGATCGGGCGGTCGGGACCGTGGTCAGCCGCGGACCTCGGCCGGCGTCGCCTGGGTGAGCAGCAGCAGGATCTCGCCGGCGACCGGTGGCCGTTCCTCACCCGGGCAGTCCTGCGAGGTGATGGTCAGGCCCGGCGGGATGAGCAGGGTGGAGGTCAGCGCGTCGATGCAGGCCAGCTTGTACTGGCGGGCCTCGTCCGTCTCCTTCGCCAGGGCGGGGTCGGCGAGCATCCGCTGCAACCGCTGCACCTGGTCGGGGGCGAGCTCCCCGGTCGAGTTCACCCCGTCGCCGGCGCAGTCCTGACAGGCCCACCGGCCGTTCGGCTCCACCTCCAGGGAGCGGACCGGGCCGTCCGCGCCGAGCTTCTGCACCAGCGAGACCCGGCGTGTCCCGGTGGGGGCGGAGGCCTCCCCGCTCGGCGGTGCGGACCCGCGCGGCGGCGCCGTGGACCCCTCGGCCCGGTCGAACACCGAGCAACCGGTCAGGGCGAACACCAGCAGAACACCGGCCGAAAATAGGAGGACGCGCGACCTTGATGGGCGAACCACGCACGGCAACCTACCCCACCGTAGGTTGCGCCGGTACCCGCCGACCGGCCGAGCGATGAGCCCGACCGGGGCCCCGGCGGATCGCTACCGGGGGGACGACGGAAGTTCGACGGCGTCGCCGTCGACACCCCGGTCCGCCGCGAACCCCCGGACGTCGGGTGCGCCGAGCCGGGCCGCGTCCGCCGCCACGTCGTCCGGCATCAGCTGCGACTGGCGCTCCGCCTCCACCCGCGCCCGGTAGTGCGCCACCTCGCGGGCCCGGGTCGCCTCGTCCCAGCCGAGCACCGCGCCCATCAGCTCCGCGGCGTGCTCGGCCGAGTCCAGGCCGCGGTGGCTGGTCTCGAAGGAGATCCGGGTACGCCGGGTCAGCACGTCCTCCAGGTGCAGCGCCCCCTCGGCCCGGGCCGCGTACGTCACCTCGGCGGCCAGGTACTCCGGGGCGCCGGCCAGCGGGGAGCCCTGCAACGGGTCCGCGTCGATCAGGGCGAGCAGGTCGCGGGTGAGCGTGCCGTACCGCTCCAGCAGGTGTTCGACCACCCCGACCGGGACTCCGTGCCGGCGGGCCAGGTCGGCCCGGTCCCGCCACGTCGCCGCGTACCCGTCCGCGCCGAGCAGCGGCAGGTCGGCGGTGCGCGACGGCCGGGTCCAGCCCAGCCGGTGGACCGCCCGGTCGACCACGTCCGAGGCCATCACCCGGTACGTCGTGTACTTGCCGCCGGCGACCAGCAGCAGCCCCAGCATCGGCTCCACCACCGCGTGCTCCCGGGACAGCTTGGAGGTGGAGTCCGCCTCGCCGGCCAGCAGCGGGCGCAGCCCGGCGTACACGCCCTCGATGTCGTCGGTGGTCAACGGCCGGTCGAGCACCATGTTGACCTGCTCCAGCAGGTAGTCGATGTCCCTGGCGGTGGCCGCCGGGTGGGACCGGTCCAGCCGCCAGTCGGTGTCGGTGGTGCCGATGATCCAGTGGCCGCCCCACGGGATGACGAAGAGCACGCTGGTGGCGGTGCGCAGGATCAACCCGGTCTCGCCGGTGATCGCCGAGCGGGGCACCACCAGGTGGACGCCCTTGGAGGCCCGGACCCGCACCCCGGGGCGCAGCCCGACGTCGTTGAGCATCCGGGACATGTCGTCGCTCCACACGCCGGTGGCGGCGATGACCGTGCGGGCGCGTACCTCGAACTCGGCGTCGGGTGAGCCGGCGGGCGCCTCCAGGTCGCGGACCCGGACCCCGGTGACCTCGCGGGCCTGGCGGATCAGGCCGACGGCCCGGGTGCTGGTCACCACGGACGCGCCCAGGCTGGCCGCGGTGCGCGCCAGCGTCACCACCAGCCGGGCGTCGTCGACCTGCCCGTCGTAGTAGCGGATCGCCCCGGCCAGGGCGTCGGCGCGGAGGCTGGGGAAGATCCGGCGGGCGCCCTCGCGGGTCAGGTGGCGGTGCAGCGGCATGCCGCGCCCGCCGCCGAAGACGCCGGCGAACGCGTCGTACGCGGCCACGCCGGCCCCGTAGTAGGACCGCCGGAAGAAGCGGCCGGGCAGGTCGCGCAGTCCCCGCCCGGCGGGCAGCGGGACCAGGAACGGCACCGGGCGCACCAGGTGCGGCGCGAGCCGGGTGGCGAGCAGCCCCCGCTCGGTCAGCGCCTCGTGGACCAGGTGGAACTCGAGCTGCTCCAGGTAGCGCAGGCCGCCGTGGATGAGCTTGCTGGACCGGCTGGAGGTGCCGGCGGCGTAGTCCCGCGCCTCGACCAGCGCCACCTTGAGGCCGCGGGAGGCGGCGTCGAGCGCGGCACCCGCGCCGGTCACGCCGCCGCCGATGACCAGCACGTCGAACCGCTCGGCGCGGAGTCGGCGCAGGTCGTCGGCGCGGCGGGTGACGGAGAGCTGGCCGGCCGCGGATCGGGACACATTGGGGTCGCGCACCTGTCCACGGTAACCGTCCCGGCCTCGCGGCGGCACGCGCCGGGCGGCCGTACCGTGATCGGCATGGAGATCGGTCCCCGCCCGCCCGCCGGTCCGCCCGGCGCGTGCCGCCGCGAGGCCGGGACGG
>NZ_QGKS01000487.1 GCF_003172935.1 Micromonospora sicca
GTCAAGGTCGCCCGGGCGCACGCCCGGGTGGCCGACAGCCGGCGGGACTGGCAGCACAAGCTCTCGACCCGGATCATCCGCGACAACCAAGCGGTGTACGTCGAGGACCTGTGCGTCACCGGTCTCGCCCGGACGCGGCTGGCGAAGTCGGTGCACGACGCCGGCTGGGCATCGTTCACCGCGATGTTGGAGTACAAGGCCGCACGGTATGGACGCGCCTTCCGCCGCATCGGCCGGTTCGTCCCCACATCGCAGACATGCTCCACGTGCGGGCGGCTCGACGGACCCAAACCGCTGTCCGTCCGGTCGTGGACCTGCCCATGCGGGGCGGTCCACGACCGGGACGTCAACGCGGCGATCAACATCCTCGCGGCGGGACGCGCCGAGAGCCTAAACGCCTGTGGAGCGCAGGTAAGACCGGCACCCGTGCCGGCACCGCGCCGAGAAGCAGGAATCCACCCGCACACCGCGTGTTCCACACGCAGCGTGGAGGGAATCTCCGCCCTTTAGGGCGGAGAGAACGTCAAAGTGGCCGCTCCGATTTCTGAACGAGGAGTAGCCGCGGCCGCTCGCGCGCGGCCCGGGGCCGTCCCCGGCACGGCCGTCCGGCCGGCCAGACCCTGGCCGACCTGCCGCATGCCGTCGCCGAGCGGGGTGGGAGCGTCGGCGGTGTTGTCGTCGCGGCGCGCCGACAAGTGGCTGCGGCAGGGCCGATGGGCCCTACCCCCCGTCGATCGCGGCGAGTAGTGTCTTGCCTCCAACGCGTGCCGAACCCCTCCGGAGGCGTACACCACGATGGGTGGCTCCCCCCTGCGCATCCTCGTCGTCGGCGCGGGCATCGCCGGCCTGGCCGTGGCCCGGGCGCTGCGGCTCGCGGGGTTCCGGCCCGACGTCACCGAGAAACTGCCCCCCACCGAGCTGGTCGACACCGGCCTCTACCTGCCCGGCAACGCCGCGCGGGCGCTGCGCCGGCTCGACCTCGACGGACCGGTCCGCCCACTCGGCCAGGTGATCCACCGCCAGCGCTTCCTGGACGCGGCCGGCGCGCCGCTCTGCGAGGTCGACCTCGACGCCCTCTGGGCCGGGGTCGGGGAGTGCCGGGCACTGCCCCGCGCCGAACTGCACCGGGTGCTGCTCACCGGCGCCGGCGGCGCCGTCCGGCACGGCGCCGAGATCAGCACCGTCGAACCGCTGCCCGGCGGGGTCGCCGTCGGCTTCACCGACGGCACCTGCGGGGAGTACGACCTGGTGATCGGCGCCGACGGGCCGCGCTCGGCGGTCCGCACCCTCGCCGCCCTCGGCGGCCCGCCCCGGCCCGCCGGGCAGGTGGTCTACCGCAGCGTGGTGCGCGGCGGGCCACGGATCACCGACTGGACGGCCCTGCTCGGCCAGCGGTCCGGCTTCCTGCTGGTGCCGATCGGCGCCGGGCGGCTGTACTGCTACGCCGACGAGGCCGGCACCGTCCCGCCGGCCGACCCGCCGGCCCGGCTGCGGGAACTCTTCGCCGGCTACGGCGGCCCGGTGCCCGAGGTGCTGTCCGCCCTCGAACAGGTGCACGTCGGCGTCACCGAGGAGGTGGAACTGGGTCGCTGGTTCCACGGCCGGGTGCTGCTCATCGGTGACGCCGCCCACGCCACCGCGCCGACCCTCTCCCAGGGCGCCGCCATGGCCCTCGAGGACGCCGTCGTGCTCGCCGAGTCGCTGAAGGCGGCCGGCAGCGTCGAAGCCGCGCTGCTGGCGTACGAGAGCCGGCGGCGGCCGCGTACCCGATGGGTGCGGGACCGGACCCGGGACCGCAACCGGACCCGCGACGTTCCGCCGGCGCTGCGCGACCCGCTGCTGCGCGGGCGCGGCGGACGGATCTTCCAGGAGCACTACCGGTTGCTGGTCGACCCGCTCTGAGCGTCGGCGCGGCGGCGGGTGATCGTAGCCCGCCACCCCACGCGGCGAGGCCACCTGCCGGGGACTATCCTCCTTGCGGATGACGGCTCGCAGACACAGCGCGCGCCGAGCGGGACAACCGAGAACCGGAGGCCACTCGTGACCACCGTCGCACCCAAGCCGGTCGTGACCCGGCCCTGGCCGGTCCGAGAGCCGGTCAAGGGGTCGGCAATCGCGCGGCTGCTGCGCACCACGGACGCGAAGCAGATCGGGATCATGTACATGGTCACCGCGTTCGCGTTCTTCATGATCGGTGGCCTGATGGCCCTGATCATGCGCGCCGAGCTGGCGCGGCCGGGCCTGCAGTTCCTGTCGCCCGAGCAGTACAACCAGCTCTTCACCATGCACGGCACGATCATGCTGCTGTTCTTCGCGACGCCGATCGTGTTCGCCTTCGCGAACTACGTGGTGCCGCTGCAGATCGGCGCGCCGGACGTGTCGTTCCCCCGGCTGAACGCCTTCGCCTACTGGCTCTACCTGTTCGGCGGGACGATGGCCGTGGCGGGCTTCATCAGCCCCGGTGGCGCGGCCGACTTCGGCTGGACGGCGTACACCCCGCTGAGCAGCGTCGAGCACTCGCCCGGCGTCGGCGCGAACATGTGGGTGGTCGGCCTGGCCATCTCCGGTCTGGGCACCATCCTCGGCGCGGTCAACCTGATCACCACGATCCTGACCCTGCGCGCCCCCGGCATGACCATGTTCCGGATGCCGATCTTCACCTGGAACATGCTGGTCACCAGCCTGCTGGCGATCCTGGTCTTCCCGCTGCTCGCCGCCGCGCTCTTCGCGCTCGCCGCGGACCGCCTGGTCGGCGCCCACGTGTACGACCCCGCCACCGGCGGCCCGATGCTGTGGCAGCACCTGTTCTGGTTCTTCGGGCACCCCGAGGTCTACATCGTGGCGCTGCCGTTCTTCGGCATCATCACCGAGATCATCCCGGTCTTCTCCCGGAAGCCGATCTTCGGCTACAAGGGTCTGGTCGCCGCCACCATCTCGATCGCCGCCCTGTCGATGAGCGTCTGGGCGCACCACATGTTCGCCACCGGCCAGGTGCTGCTGCCGTTCTTCAGCTTCCTGAGCTACCTGATCGCCGTGCCGACCGGCATGAAGTTCTTCAACTGGATCGGCACCATGTGGCGGGGCCAGATCACCTTCGAGACGCCGATGCTCTGGGCGGTCGGCTTCCTGGTGACCTTCCTCTTCGGTGGACTGACCGGTGTGCTGCTCGCCAGCCCGCCACTCGACTTCCACCTGCACGACTCGTACTTCGTGGTGGCGCACTTCCACTACGTGCTCTTCGGCACCATCGTGTTCGCGGTCTTCGCCGGCATCTACTTCTGGTTCCCGAAGATGTTCGGCCGGATGCTCGACGAGCGGCTCGGCAAGGTGCACTTCTGGCTGACCATGATCGGCTTCCACACCACGTTCCTGATTCAGCACTGGCTCGGCGCCGAGGGCATGCCGCGTCGGTACGCCGACTACCTGCCCGGCGACGGCTTCACCACGCTGAACACGATCTCCACGATCGGCGCGTTCATCACCGGTATCTCGACCCTGCCGTTCATCTGGAACTGCTGGAAGTCGTACAAGACCGGCCCGGTGGTCGAGGTCGACGATCCGTGGGGCCACGGCAACTCGCTCGAGTGGGCCACCAGCTCGCCGCCGCCGCTGCGCAACTTCGACCGGATGCCGCGGATCCGCTCCGAGCGCCCCGCGTTCGACGCCAAGTTCCCGGAGCTGGCCGCCGGCCAGAGCATCGCCGGCCCGCCGGAGGGTGGCGCCAAGCCGCTGACCAGCGAGTCCAACGGTGGCGCCAGCTACCAGGAGGACACCGCCGGCAACCTCGACCAGCGCTGACCCGCTGAACACCGCGCCTCGGGCGCCGTACCCCTGATCAGGGGTACGGCGCCCGTCGCCGTTTCCGCGCCGGGTCCCGGAGTCTCGGTCCCGGCTCCCGGCTCGCCGGTCAACCCGGCTCCCGACCTAGGTTGAGGGCGGCTCGGCGGTCGCTCCCGGCGTGGGCTCCGCGGGTCGCAGCGGTCGTCGCCCCAGCTCCGGGTGCACCCAGTGGCGGCGTCGACCAGCCATGGTGGCCGCGCGCGGTGCAGCGGGTGTTTAAGGCGACCGGTGGGCGGGTGCGGCGGATGTCCCGACGACCGGTGGGAGCTCTACGGGAGCGACCACACACCGTAGCGCCCGCGGATGCGGCAACGTTCACGAGCGATATGACTGCCAGGCATATTTATGACTCTCAGGCATATCGCTTCTCGGGCAGCCCGGCGCCGAATGGGCGGGCTGGAGCGGGACGGCCTGAGTGGACATCACGGCGTGACCGCCGGGCCGGGCAGGTCAGCCCGGGCGGGCTGGGCC
>NZ_QGKS01000490.1 GCF_003172935.1 Micromonospora sicca
GATCACGGCAGCACCACCCGCCCGCGCTCCCCGATCCGACCGGGCCGGAGAGCGGGCGGGTGGTGCTGCCGTGATCGAGCGAGGCAGCGGCCGGACGTCCGGCCTCACCGACTGGCGACTGATGGACGTGCTCAGCATGTGGGCCTGCCTTCAGGACCACGACACCGCCGGGCACTGGAAGCAGGTCGCCGGCTGGCGCAAGGTCTGCGACCTCGCCCTCACCCACCTGAGCCGCCTGCGGGAATATCGTCGCGCGCTCGGCGCGGCGTGGCCGCCGGAGACCAACGCCGCCGCCCGCGCCTACATCGGCGAACTGGACCAGCTCATCGACAAGGCGCAACGCACCCACGACGCGGCCGCCGCGAACTACGACGCCCTCGCCGCCGCCACCCGCGCCATCGGCAGCACCCGCGCCGAGCTCGAACCGCTCTACCAGGCGTACGCCACCAAGCTCCAGCAGAAGCGGGCGTACGAGGCGACGATCGCCGATCCGAAGGCGGTGGCCGGGAGCCGGCTACCTGACCAGCCACCGGTGACCGACGCGGACCTGGAACGGCTGAACGTCCAGGCACGGGGTCTGATGACGGGGCTCAGCGGCGAACTCCAGCAGGCCCAAGTAATGCTCCGCACACCACCCGCTCCTCCTCGTCGACCAGGCATCCAGCCGAACGATCCCGATGTCTACGGCAGTAACCCTCCGACCCCGTTCATTCCAACAATCGTTCCGATTCCGATTGCGTCGTCCGGCACGGCGCACCCGTCGAGTCGAACGTCGAGCTCGGACCGACGGGTAGCGACCCCAACCGCTCAGAGGGTTGGGCCGGCGGCCGGGGCCGGACCTGTGCTCGGCGCGGCCGCTCCTGGGCTCGCACCGCCTCCTCTCAGTGCTGGGTTGTCAGGCATGACGGCACCAGTCCCGCCCACTTCCGGCTCACCTGCCAGTGGCCTCGGACTGCCCCCAGCTCTGCCGCCGGTGTCCGCGGCACCGGGCCGAGTTGGTGCACCTAACCCGGTGGATGGACGGTCGAGCTCGGTCGGTAAGCCAGTCGGAGGCGCAACCGGGCTGCCGCACACGACGCCACCACGGCCACTGCCGCCAGGCGGACTAATTGGTGGGACCCCAGGCATGGGACTTGGCCAACCTGGCAGGGCTGCAGTCCCGCCCCGTCGGGTCAACCCAATCGGAGGCGTGATCGGAGGTGGCGGCGCCGGCACCGCACCAACCGGTGCCGCCGGTTCCCGTCCCGGGGCCGGTCGCGGGTTGTTAGGTGCGCACGGCGCTCCGCCGATCGGCGGCGCCCCCAGCATGGGGGGTGCCCATTACGGAACGAGCACCGCGCCCGGGCGGCCGGGCCACCGAGAGCAGATTGATGGCCAGCCGCGTCGTTGGGACCCGGATGATCCGTGGGAGACCGACGAAGGTGTGAGCCCTGTAGTACAGCCTCCGGACGGGGAGGGTCCGATAGATCCCGGCCCCGCCATCGGCTTCGGCCGGTGAGGCGGCAGGCCATCCGTGCAGTTCTCGCCGCAATAGCTGTGTCGGCGATAGGGCTGCCGTCGATTTGTCCCGCGCGTGCCGCTCCTCGCCCCGGTGGCCCGACACAGATTCGTGGAGACCAATGGCACCTCGCCTATCTCAAGGTGGCCGAGGCGCATCGGACAAGCCAGGGCGAGGGCATTGCCGTTGCTGTTCCAGACACTGGTGTGGATCCGCACCCCGATCTGGTCAACAACCTCCTCATCGGAACCGACATCGTCTCGGGCGGCAGCGGCGACGGTCATAGAGACCGCAACAGCCACGGCACCTCGATGGCTGGCCTGATAGCGGCGCACGGCAGAGGCGAACACGTTGGCGCGCTTGGCATCGCACCGAGGGCCAAGATCCTTCCGATCATGTCGTCGTTAGCCGACAATCGAGGGGAGGCAGATGACCTAGCCGCAGGTATCGAATACGCCACCTCTCACGGAGCCGATGTGATCAGCATTTCCAGTGCTGGCGGTTCCAGTGTGCGCCTCATCCAAGCAGTTGACGCCGCGCTGGCCGCAAACATCATCGTCGTTGCAGGAGTCGGCAACAGACCGGAAGCCTCCTCAGTCGGCTACCCAGCGTCTCAGGAAGGAGTCATCGCGGTCGGTGGCATCGACCGGGCCGGTAATCACGCAGCCGTTTCGGTGGTCGGCCCCAAGATCGATGTTGTTGCACCGGCAGTGGATATCTACAGCACGAGCTACGGCGGGAGATACTCGAAGGGGTCTGGGACATCCGGTGCCACAGCAATTGTCGCTGGTGCCGCCGCACTCGTTCGGTCCAAGTACCCTTACCTCTCGGCCCATGAAGTCTCGCATCGGCTCACTGCAACCGCGATCGACAAGGGCCTACCTGGCCGGGACGACGAGTACGGCTACGGCGTCATCGACCTGGTCGCGGCCCTGACAGCGGACGTACCCCCGCTCGGCTTCGAATCCGCGGCGCCGAGCGCGTCGACCACGACGACCGCTGCGGAGCCCGCGTCGGATGGTGGAGACGGCGGTGCGACGGCCCGCGGGCTGGCCACGCTGGGCGTGCTGGTGGTGGCGGGCGGCGGTTACCTGCTCTGGCGGCGGCGTCAACGTGCCGACGACCCGCCGCCGCGGATCAGTCGGTAACGTCGGTCGGGTGCTGAACTCCGTACCGCTGCGTCTCGTGCTCGCCTCACAGAGTCCCGCCCGCCGCAAGCTGCTCCAGGCCGCCGGGATCGAACCCGACGTGCTCGTCAGCGGGGTGGACGAATCCCAGGTGGTCAGTGACCGGGCCGAGGACCTGTGCCTGGAGTTGGCCCGGCTCAAGGCGCAGGCGGTGCTGGGTCGGCTGCGGTCGACGCCGGGCGAGCGGACGTTGGTACTCGGGTGCGATTCGGTGCTCGCGTTCGACGGGGAGATTCTCGGCAAGCCGGCCGACGCGGCGGACGCCACCCGGCGGTGGGAGCGGATGCGGGGGCGCAGCGGTGTGCTGCACACCGGGCACTGCCTGATCGACGTCACCCGCGATGCGCGGGCGGAGGGGGTGGGCTCCACCACCGTGCACTTCGCCGACATCAGCGACGAGGAGATCGCCGCGTACGTGGCGACGGGCGAGCCGCTGGCCGTGGCCGGGGCGTTCACCATCGACGGGTTGGGCGGCGCGTTCCTGACCGGGATCGAGGGTGATCCGGGCACGGTGGTCGGGCTCAGCCTGCCGCTGCTGCGCAACCTTCTCGGCGAGTTGGAGCTGAGCGTGACGGACCTGTGGACGAAGGTGGCGCCGGGGGGCCAGGAGATCGAGCATCTCGGCTAACGTCCGGTCATGAGCACGAAGCCGCTGCCGCTGACCCCGGAACTGCACGCCTACCTCGTCGCGCACGGGTCCGCCCCTGATGAGATCGTCCGTGAACTCTCCGAGGAGACCAGGGCGGCGCTGCCCGACCAGGCCACCATGCAGGTGGCGCCGGAGCAGGCCGCGTTCCTGACCTTCCTCACCCGGCTGCTCGGGGTTCGGCAGGCGGTGGAGGTCGGCACCTTCACCGGCCTCTCCTCCCTGGCGATCGCCCGGGGGCTGGCCGACGGCGGCCGGCTCACCTGCTTCGACATCTCCGAGGAGTACACCAGCATCGCCCGCCGCTACTGGACCCGGGCGGGGGTGGACGACCGGATCGACCTGCGCATCGGTCCGGCCGCGGAAAGGCTGCGGGAGTTGCCCCGCGAGCGGTACCTGGACTTCGCGTTCATCGACGCGGACAAGGTCGGCTATCCGATCTACTGGGACGAACTGGTGCCGCGGATGCGCCCGGGCGCGGTGATCGCGGTGGACAACACGCTGCGTGGCGGCCGGGTGCTGGCTCCGCAGAACGCCGACGACCGGGCGATCGCCGCGTTCAACGACGAGGTCCTCGCCGACGTCCGGGTGGAGCCGGTGATGCTGCCGATCGCGGACGGCGTCACGCTCGCCCGGGTGCGCTGAGCCGGCGGCGACGCCAGATCGGCGATGTGGCGGTATCGGGTGGCCGCGGAAACCGCCACATCGGCGACACGGAGTCGATCAAGCGGAATCCGCGCCCCGGAAGCCGCCACGTCGGCGACACGGAGTCGATCAAGCCCACCCAACGCCGGGGTTCAGGCGGGGATCGGGACGGGGGGCTGGTCGTCGGTGGGGT
>NZ_QGKS01000173.1 GCF_003172935.1 Micromonospora sicca
AGGGTATTCGTCGGCAGCGTCAGAGGTGTATAAGAGACAGGGAGAAGAGGGCGCCCTGGGGGTCGCGGAGGGCGGCGGTGCGGCCGGCCGGGATGTCGCGGGGCGGGACCAGGATGGTGCCGCCGAGTTCGGCGGCGCGGGCGGCGGTGGCGTCGGCGTCGTCGACCGCGAAGTAGATCGACCAGTACGCCGGCAGGTCCGCCGGCAGCTCCTCCAGCGGCGGCATCATCCCGGCGACCACCCGCGCCCCGCACCGCCAGCCGGTGTAGGTGACCGGGCCCATCGGCCGCTCCTCCGGCTGCCAGCCGAAGACCAGCGCGTAGAACTCCTTCGCCCCCTCCGGATCGGGGGTGACCAGCTCGTTCCAGCACATGGCACCCGGCACGTTGAACAGCTCCGCGCCCGGCATCGCCATCGGCTGCCAGACGCTGAACACCGCGCCGGCCCGGTCGGCGAGGACCGCCATCCGGCCCTGGTCGAAGACGTCGAACGGGGTGACCAGAACCTGCCCGCCGGCCCGCTCCACCCGCCTGGCGACCAGGTCGGCGTCGTCGGTCGCCACGTACGTCGACCAGATCGGCACCTGGTCCGGGGTGGCCGGCGGGCCGGCGCCGGCCACCGACCTGCCGTCCTTGAGGAAGACGGTGTACCCGCCCGCCTCCGGCTCCGGGGAGACCCGGCCGGTCCAGCCGAACAGCTGCGGGTAGAACCGCTTCGCGTCCTCCAGGCCGGGCGTGGCCAGGTCGGCCCAGCAGGGCGTGCCGGGCTCGATGCCGTTCACGGTGACCCCTCTCGCCGGTGGCGGCCCGCTGGCACGCCCTGCCGGAATCGTGGCACCGTCCCGTCGGCCGCCGGGCGGGATTCGGACAAAAGGTCAGGTGAAACGGCGGCCCTCGTCCCGCCGGTACGCCCAGCCGGCGATCGCCGCCAGCACGACGATCCAGACGCCGAGCATCACCACGGAGACCTGGTCGGGTCGCCAGTCCGTGGTCGCCGCCCACATCAGCTCCACGGCGCCCCGGGTCGGCAGAAAGGGGGCGACCGCCTTGATGAGCCCGGGCGCGTCGTCCGGGCCGGAGAGCAGCCCGCCGCCGAAGGCGAGCGGGAAGAAGATGATCTGCGCGACCACGATTGCCGCCTTGCTCGGCAGCGAGTAGCCGACGGCCAGCCCCAGCAGGGTGAACGGCACCGAGATCACCGCGACCGTGGCCGCGCCGAGCAGGAACTGCACCGCGGTGACCCGGGCCGCGGTGCCTACCGCGGCGATGACCACCACCGGCAGCATCGACAGGTAGGTCAGCACCAGGCCGGCCAGGATCCGGCCGGCCAGGCGTGGGGCCGGTCCGGCCGGCAGGGTCCGGGTGTACGGGTTCCAGGGCTGGTCGCGGTCCTCGGCGACGCCGACGCCGTACTGGAAGATGTTGGCGCTCATCACCGCGAAGGTGACCATGGCGCCGGTGGCGTAGGTGGCGCCCGCCGCGTCGTCGCCGGCGAACGGCACCACGAAGAAGAGCATCGCGGCGGCGGGGAAGAACGCGCTGCCGAACACCGCCACCGGGATCCGGACGATCTCCAGCAGCTGGTAGCGCGCGTGAACCAGGGCGAGCGGCACGGGTGGCCTCCCTAGACGGTGGTGGTCGCGGGCCGGTCGTCGGCGGTGATGGCGAGGAACGCCTCCTCCAGCGAGGTGGGGCGGACCTCCAGGTCGCGGAACGCGACCCTGGCGGTGACCAGGTCACGGACGAGCTGGTCGGCGTCGGTGGTGAGCAGGTGGGTACGCCCCTCGGTCCGCTCGGTGGCGACCACGCCCGGCAGGGGCGGCAGGTCGTCGGCGACGAGGCTGACCCGGCGTACGCCGACGATGCCGCGGACGGCGTCCACCGTGTCGTCGGCGAGCACCCGGCCGTGGCCGATCACCACCACCCGGTGCGCGAGCGCCTCCACCTCCTCCAGGTAGTGGCTGCTCAGCAGGACCGTGCCGCCGTCGGCGTGGAAGCCGCGGACGGCCTCCCAGAGGGTGTGCCGCGCCTCGACGTCCAGCCCGGTGGTCGGCTCGTCGAGGATGACCAGCCGGGGCCGGCCGACGAAGGCGAGGGCGACCGCGAGCCGGCGGCGCTGGCCGCCGGAGAGACCGCCGGTCTGCCGCCGCACCTGCTCGGTGAGGCCGAACCGGTCCAGCAGTTCGCCCCGCGGGACCGGGTCGGGGAAGTGCGCGGCGACGAAGTCGACCACCTCGCCGACCCGAAGCGTGCCGGGCAGCCCGGTCTCCTGCGGGGTCACCCCGATCAGCCGTCGGCTGGCCGGGTCACGGGGGTCGCCGCCGAAGAGCTCCACCTGGCCGGCGGTCGGTCGGCGCAGCCCGACCAGCAGGTTGAGCAGGGTGCTCTTGCCGGCGCCGTTCGGGCCCAGTAGGCCGACCAGCTCGCCGGCGTGGACGGTCAGGTCGACCCGGTCCAGGGCGAGCACGTCGCCGTAGCGGCGGGTGGCCTGGTCGGCGCGGGCGAGCACGTCGCCGGGGATGGTCGCGGTTGCGGGCGCGATGTCTGGCACGGCTCCTGTATAGCCGCTCCGGGCCACCGGAGGGTGCCGGTGGTATCGGTTGTCGCCGATCTCCGGTAGGTTCCGGCGCATGCGGATGCGTGCGCTCACCTGTCTCATCCTGGCCGCCGCCGTCCTCGCAACCGGTTCCGGGGCCACCTGGCGCCCGGAGCCGAGCTGGCAGCTCACCGACGCCGGGGTGACCGCCCGGCTGCGGGGGCTCGCCCCGGTGGACGGCCGGGTCGCCTGGGCCAGCGGCAGCGGCTCCACCGTGCTGCGGACCGTCGACGGTGGACGGCACTGGGCGCAGGTGGGGCCGCCCACCGACGTACCGCTGCAGTTCCGGGACATCGAGGCGTTCGACGCGCGCCGGGCGGTGGTCCTGTCGATCGGGCCGGGCGGCGAGTCCCGGGTCTACCGCACCGACGACGGCGGGCGGAGCTGGGCGGAGACCTTCCGCAACCCGGACGACGCGGCCTTCTACGACTGCCTCGCCTTCTTCGACGATCGGCACGGGCTGGCCCTGTCGGACCCGGTGGACGGCCGGTTCCGGCTGATCGCCACCGCCGACGGTGGGCGCTCCTGGTCGGTGCTGCCCACCGCCGGCATGCCCGCCGCGCTGCCCGGCGAGTTCGCGTTCGCCGCGAGCGGCACCTGTCTGATCACCGCCGACCACGGCCCGGACCGGGCCTGGTTCGCCACCGGCGGCGCGTCCACCGCACGGGTTTTCCGCACCGACGATCGGGGGCTGAGCTGGCAGGCCGCCGACACCCCGGTGCCCGGTGGCCCGTCCGCCGGCATCTACTCGCTGGCCTTCCGCGACCCCCGGCACGGCATCGCGCTGGGCGGCGACTTCGCCAGCCCGACCAGCGCTCCGGACGGCGCGGCCCGCTCCACCGACGGCGGTCGCAGCTGGACGGTCGCCGACGCGCAGCCCGGCGAGTACCGGTCCGGGGCGGCCTGGGCGCACGGCGGCACCGCCCTGGCGGTGGGCCCGACCGGCAGCGACGCCAGCCGGGACGGCGGCCGGACCTGGCGGCGCTTCGACACCGGCAGCTTCGACGCGGTGGAGTGCACCCCGACGGGCGCCTGCTGGGCCTCCGGCGAGCAGGGGCGGGTGGCCCGGCTGAGCTGGCGCTGACGGGTCAGCCGAGCGGGTCCGGCAGCGGCTCCCGGTGCAGCACCGAGAGCCGGGAGACCGCCCGGGTCAGCACCACGTAGAGGCGGTGCAGCCCGCGCGGTTCGGCCGCGACGATCGCGGCCGGTTCGACGACCACGACGTGGTCGTACTCCAGGCCCTTGACCAGGGTCGCGGGCACCACGGTGACCCGCGCCGCGGTCGCCACGTCGTCGGCGCTCGCGGTCTCGACGCCCGCGTCGGCGAGCGCCGCCCGGAGCCCGTCCACCGCGTCCTCGGCGGCGATCACGCCGACCGAGCCGTCGTGCGCGAGCGCCGCCCGCACCTCGGCCACCGCCGCCACGGTCAGGTCGGCCACCGTACGCACGTCCAGCGCGCCGTCGCGGCGCAGCGACTCGGCCGGCGGTACGTCGACGGCGAGGGCCGGCAGCAGCCGGTTGGCGAACGCGACCACCACCGCCGGCACCCGGAAGCCGATGCTCAGCGGCACCACCACCGCGTCCGGCTTGCCCAGGTGCGCCAGGGACTCCCGCCAGTCCGTGGCGGCCCACGGCGCGGTGCCCTGGGCCAGGTCGCCGAGGAGGGTGATCGAGCCGTGCTCGCTGCGCCGGGCGATGGCCCGGCACTGCATCGGGGAGAGGTCCTGCGCCTCGTCGACCACCACGTGCCCGAAGCCGGCCGGTCGCTCGATCAGCCCGGCCGCCTCGTCGATCAGGACCGCGTCGGCCGCGGTCCACTTAGCGGCCTTCGGGGTGCGGCCGAGCTTCGTCCCGGTCGCCAGGAGTGCCTGCTCCTCGGCGGTGAGCAGCCCGTCGGCGGCGGTGGCGAGCGCGTCCGGGTCGGCGAGCAGGGTGTGCACGAGTCCTTCCGGGGTGAGCGCCGGCCAGACCGCGTCGAGGAAGGCGGTGACCGGCTTCGCCTTGGCCATCCGGCGCAGCCAGGCGTCGCTCGGTGACTCGGCGCGGCGGGCCTCGGACTGGCGTTGCAGCAGCCCCACCACCCGGGCCCGGACGCGCTCCCGGCCGGTGGCGTACGGCAGCCCTTCCCGGCGGGTCTCCTCGACCACCCGGTGCAGCGGGTCGAGGCCGATCCGCCAGCGGAACGAGCCGTCCGAGACCATGATCGGCTCGGTCGGCGCACCGATGTGCGCGTCGACGGCGCGGCGCAGCACCTCGGCCATCCGGACGTCGTGCTTGAGGGCCGCGACGGCCGAATCGTCCACGGCCCGCACCGGCGTCCGGGCGATCAGGTCCTCCACCGTCGCCTGCGCGACCTCGACCTCGCCGAGCGCCGGCAGCACCGCCGCGATGTACGACAGGAAGGCCCGGTTCGGCCCGACGATCAGCACTCCGGAGCGGCGCAGCCGTTCCCGGTGCAGGTAGAGCAGGTACGCGGCCCGGTGCAGCCCGACCGCGGTCTTACCGGTGCCGGGCGCCCCCTGGACGCAGATCGAGTCGGCCAGGTCGGCGCGGACCAGCTCGTCCTGCTCGGGCTGGATGGTGGCGACGATGTCCCGCATCGGCCCGACGCGGGGGCGCTCGATCTCGGCGGTGAGGATCCGGCTGGCGGTGCCCAGCTCCTCGCCCCGGTCCAGGTGCTCGTCCTCGAAGCTGGTGAGCAGGCCGCTGCTGAAGCCGAACCGGCGGCGGATCGCGACGCCCTGCGGGTCCCGGGCGCTGGCCCGGTAGAAGGAGCGGGAGACCGGGGCCCGCCAGTCCAGCACCAGCGGCTCGCCCGCCTCGTCGGTGACGTGCCGCCGCCCGACGTGGTACTCCCGCCCGGCGTGGTCGGGGTCGGTGTCGCCGAAGTCGAGCCGGCCGAAGAAGAGCGGGGTGGTCGGGTCGTCGGCGAGTTCGGCGACCCGCCGGGCGAGGGTGCGGCCCAGCATCTCCGCCGCGTACGGGTCGCCGGCGACCTGCTCGCCGCCGGCGAAGAGGGCTTCGGCGCGTTCCCGCATCCGGCGCAGCGCCGCTCGGGAGAGGTCCAGGTGGGCGCGTTCGGCGACGAGTTCGTCGTCCAGGGTCTGTTCTTGGGCGTGCAGGGTCATCCACGTACTCCTCGACACGGGGAAAAACACTGCCGCTCGCGTTTCCGACCGGTGGGTCGGCGCGGGGACGTCCGGTGCGGTGCTACACACCTCGGCCGTCAGGCGGGACAGGGCAGCCTACTCCCGCCAGCTGGGTGGGCAACCGGATATCCGGCATGCCACCCCGTCGGGTCGGCCGTTGGCCCGGTCGGCCGGCGGGCGGGATCATGGGGGGATGACCGAGGCGCGCCCCGAGCAGCGCCGGGTGACGATCAGCGACCCGCAGGTGATGCGGGCGCTGGCCCATCCGGCCCGAATCGCGATCATGGAACATCTCAGCTCACTGGAGGGCGGCGCGACCGCCACCGAGTGCGCCGAGATCGCCGGCCTGTCGCCGAGCGCGACCAGCTACCACCTGCGGGCGTTGGCGAAGTTCGGGCTGATCGAGCCGGCGCCGAGCCGGGGTGACGCGCGGGAGCGGGTGTGGCGGGCGTTCAGCCCCTCCTACTACATCGAGCCCGGACGGTCGGCCGGCTCCGAGGCGCGGGCCGCCGAGCGGGCCCTGGTGGAGGCGCACACGGCCCGCGACGCGCAGCGGACATTCGACTGGCTCGACCGGGCGGCGGACGAGCCGCCGGAGTGGTACGACGCCGCCCGGCTCAGCGACACCCTGCTGCTGCTCACGGCCGAGGAACTCGCCGGGCTCAACGAGTCGATCCAGGAGCTGATGGCGCCCTACCGCCGGCGGATCCGCAGGGACCCGCCGGCGGGCGCCCGCACCGTCGCCGTGCAGTACCGGGCGCTGCCCATCGATTGACGGGGGCTTGTGCGGACCAGATGTGAAGCACTATTTTCGAAGTATGGCCTTCACATCTGGTCCGTCGCGCTGGTCCGACGTCTGGCTCACCACGGCCGCGCGGGGCATCTCCAGCTGTGGGGACTTTCTCGCCGCGAGCGCCCTCACCCTGGCCCTGCAGTCCGCCGGGGCGGGCGGCCTGGCCGTCTCCGGCCTGCTGCTCGCGGCCACCCTGCCGCTGGTGGCGCTCGCCCCGCTGACCGGACGCCTCGCCGACCGGGTGGACAGCCGGCTCCTGCTGGTGATCGCCGGGCTCGCCCAGGCCGGGGTCTGCCTCGCCCTCGCGTACGCCGACGATCCGGTCCTGGTCATCGCCCTGGTGGCGGTGCTCGCCGCCGGGCTCGCGGTCACCCAGCCGGTGCTCGCCGCGCTGGTGCCCGCCATGGTCCGGGCCGCGGACCTGCCCCGGGCGAGCGCCCTCAACCAGACCGCCGGCACCCTCGGCGCGCTGGCCGGGCCGGCGCTGGCCGGGGTGCTGGTCGGCGAGTTCGGCGCGCGCCTGCCACTGCTCGTCGACGCCGGCAGCTACCTCGCGCTGGTGGCGGCCGGGCTGCTCATCCGTACCCGACGGGGCGGCTCCCGACGGGCGGACCCGGCGGCCACCGGGCCCGGGACGGCCACGACCGGCTGGCGGTTGCGCCGCGACCCGCTGCTGGTCGTGATGGTCGGCACCCTCGCCGCGGTGATCGGTGCGGTCGGGGCGATCAACGTGATCGAGGTCTTCTTCATCCGGGAGACGCTGGGCAGCTCCACCACCGTGTACGGCGTGGTGACCGGCGCCTGGACGCTCGGCATCGTGCTCGGCGGTTGGCTCTTCGCCCGGCTCGCCCGGCGGCTGGTGGACGACGGCGCGCTGCTCGGCGCCGGTCTGGCCCTGCTCGGCGGCTGCTGCCTGGCGGTCCTGGCCTCGGCGGCGGTGCCGTCCGCGGCGTTGCTCGTGCCGATCTGGCTGCTCGGCGGGGTGGCCAACGGGGGCGACAACGTCTTCAACAACCTGCTGCTGGCCCGCCGGGTTCCCGAGGCGTCCCGGGGCCGGGCGTTCGCCGTCTTCGGCGCCGCGGTCCAGGGGGCCGGGATGGCCGGGTTCCTGGTCGGCGGCCTGCTGCTGGAGCTGGCCGAACCCCGGCCGCTGGTCGCCGGCTGCGGGGTGGCCGGCCTGCTCGTGGTCGCCGCGGTGGCGGTCCCGGTCCGCCGGGCGGTCCGCGCCGAGCGGGCGGCCGTGGCCCGACCGGACGACCGCGGCCCGGCGGTCGACCGCGTGGCGGCTGCGGAGTTGGCCACTCCGACGCCATCCCGGTGAGCCGGCCGTCGGCGGCGGGGATACGGTCGGGGCATGGCTGACCGCATCACCCGCCCCCGTGTCGGACACATCCAGTTCCTGAACTGTCTGCCGATCTACTGGGGGCTGATGCGGTCCGGCGCGCTGCTCGACGTCGACCTGCACAAGGACTCGCCGGACCGGCTGAACGCCGCGCTGGTCGCCGGCGACCTGGACATCGGGCCGATCTCGCAGGTGGAGTACCTGCGGCACGCCGACGAGCTGCTGCTCCTGCCGGACCTCGCGGTCGGCAGCGACGGCCCGGTCCTCTCCGTCAACGTGGTCTCCACCAAGCCCCTCGCCGAGCTGGACGGCCGCCGGGTCGCGCTCGGCTCGACCTCCCGGACCGGCGTCCTGCTGGCCCAGCTCCTGCTCGCCGAGCGGTACGGCGTCCGCCCCGAGTACTTCCGCTGCCCGCCGGACCTGACCCAGATGCTGCTGGAGGCCGACGCCGGGGTGGTGATCGGGGACGTGGCGCTGCGCGCCCTCTACGAGGCGCCCCGCCGGGGCCTGGAGGTCACCGACCTCGGCCAGGCCTGGCGGGACTGGACCGGGCTGCCGATGGTCTTCGCCGTCTGGGCGGTCCGCCGCGACTTCGCCGCCGCCCACCCCGGCATGGTCAAGGAGGTGCACGAGGCGTTCCTGCGCTCGCGTGACCTCTGCCTGGCCGAGCTGGACCAGGTCGCCGAGGCGGCCGCCCGGTGGGAGCCGTTCGACGCGGCGACCCTGGCGACCTACTTCCGCACCCTCGACTTCTCCCTGGGCGAGCGGCAGGTGGCCGGCCTGCGCGAGTTCGCCCGGCGGGCCGCCGCGATCGGCGAGGTCCCCGCCCTGCCCGAGGGCGGCCCCGAGTTCTTCGCCGGCTGACCAGGCCGGCCGCTCCGGTTCTGCCGGCCGGTCTGAAACGACGACGTGGCGGCATCCCGGGGTCGGGACACCGCCACGTCGGCGAAGCGGAGACGGCTCAGGTGGCCGGGCGGAGCAGCGCCTCGGTGATCTTCTGGCAGTTCTTCATGCCGTACTCGTAGCCCATGTTGATCGGGTAGCGGACCATCACGCCCATCGTCCAGGTGTCGCCGATGGCGAGGCAGTTGATGTGCATCTCCTGCTCCCGCGTGCGGTCGATCCAGCCGTTCTTGATCGCGATGGTCTTCTGCTCGGCGGCCGGGAACGCCTTGCGGATGCCGAAGTCGCCGACGCCGCGGACCAGCCGCATCTCGTTGAGCAGCCACTTCGTCCACTTCGGCCCGGCGGCCCGGCCGTCCGAGATGCACAGCCCCAGCCGCGCGGTGTCCCGGGGGGAGAGGTTCGTCCGGCTCCAGCCGCCGTCCGCGGCCACCTTGCTGTCGGTGAGCTCGCAGGTCGAGAGCAGTCGCTTGATCGAGGCCGACCGGCCGACGTTGTTGTAGAACTGCTCGGCCCGGGTGTTGTCGCTGTCCCGGATGATCTGGGTGGCGTCGGCGAGCTTGGCGCTGCTCGGGGTCTGCCCGGCCTCGTCCGCCCGGCGCAGGTAGTCGGCGACGATCCACGACTTGATCATCGAGGCGGTGGTGCTGGTCTCACCCATGTTCTTGGAACCGATGATCTCGCCGGTCCGCTTGTCCAGCACGCTCCAGGCGTACCAGCCCTTGATGTCGAGGTCGAGATCCTGGGCCTGGAACGGCAGCGGCTCCAGGGAAGGGGACGGCGACGGGGTCGGCTGGGATCGGCTGCTGCGGTCGGTGGCCGCGCTGGTGGACCGGCCGGGCGACCCGGCCGAGTGCGAGCTGGCCGTCGGGCGCAGCGGGGAGCCGGGCACCACCCGGAGCGAGACGAGCACCAGTCCGACCAGGATGACGGCGACCGCGCCGTACATGAGCGGCCGGTGGTCGTTGCCCGGACGGCGCCGGGTGCCAGCCATCAGAGCTTCCCGACCGGCTGCTGCGGCACCTTCAGGGCCGCGCCAGGCTGCGGGGTGACGAGCTGGGTGGTGACGCTGGCGCAGACCTTGGCGCCGTACGCCAGGCCGAGCTTCTGCGGGTAGCGCATCATCACCGCGAGGGTCCACTTGTCGGTCACCGCGAGGCAGTTGACGTGCCACTGGACGTCCGCCCAGAGCATGGTGAACCCGTTCTTGATGCTGACCGGTCCCTGCGCCTTGATCTCGTCCGGCAGGCCGTCGATGATCCCCCACCGGCCACCGCCCTGGGTGGTCTGCTGGTCCTCGACGTCACCCCGGACCTTGGTCATCTCGCTGAGGACGAAGCTCGTCCACTTCCGTCCGGCGGCGGTGCCGTCACCGATGCAGTCACCCATCCGCACCGCGTCCTGCGGCGACATCTGGGTGTACGCCCACTTCGCCTTGGTCGGCTCGATCTTCGTGTCGGTCAGCTTGCACATCTTGATCAGCCGCTCCAGCACTGGCCGGCGCCCGCCGGCGTTGTAGAGCGACTCGGCGGAGATGTCGTTGCTGTCCCGAATGGCGGTGACGATCTGCTTCTTCCGGGTCGCGCTCAGCGGCTTGTCGCCGAGTTGCCGAAGGTAGTCGGAGACGATCCACGCCTTCATCATCGACTCGGTCGAATTGGTCGCGGTCATGTTCTGCGCGCCGCTGATCTCCCCGGTCTTCCGGTCCATCAGCGCCCAGGAGAAGAACTTCCCCTTGAAGTCCACCGAGACCGGGCCGGCGGCCAGGGTCGGCGGGGGCGGTGTGGTGGGCGCGGGAGCGGGCACGTTCTCCCCGCCGCCGATGCCGCCGATGCTGGCGAGGGCGCTCCCACCGGAGAGGCGGGCGTACGCGGCGGGCACCAGCATGACGCCACCGAGAAGGACCGCCACGATGGCGAGCACCATGGTCACGCGAGGTCGCATGAGTGGGTGAGCTCCAGATGTCTGGCCGGGGGGACCGGCTTTTCCGAATGGGTACGGCCTGATCGCCGGGGCCGGGGGAATGGCCGTGAGCCGGTGGCGATCGTCAGCAGCCGATCGGTGTGCCGGGGGAAGTCTACTTCCGGACAGGCCCGACGCCAGGATCTGCCGCCTGTGAACTCGCCGTGAAGGCGGGGCAATCTGCCGCTATGCCGCCGTTGGGAGGATTCCCCCTCCCGCAGTGGCCCAACTCACAGGTTTGCGCAGGTCGGCGGCTCTCACTGGGAGCGGTCAGCCGGCGACGGAAGGTGTGGCCGGTTTCCTGTTACACCCTCTGGTGTCATCGGTCGCGAGCTGTAACACTGGCCTCATGTATGGCAACGACTTCTCCGCGCCGGACGACGCGCCCGGCGGTGGCCTGCTCGGCGAGGTCGAGGCGGCCGAGGCGGCGCTGCGGGAGGCCGCCGCCCGGGCCCGGCGCGGCGGGCCGGCCCCTGACGAGGACCTCGAGGCGTACTTCGCGGACGTGATCGACGCCGATCAGAAGATCGAGCCGCGCGACTGGATGCCCGAGGCGTACCGGAAGACGCTGATCCGGCAGATCGCGCAGCACGCGCACTCCGAGATCATCGGGATGCAGCCCGAGGGGAACTGGATCAGCCGCGCCCCCTCGCTGAAGCGCAAGGCCATCCTGCTGGCCAAGGTGCAGGACGAGGCCGGCCACGGCCTCTACCTCTACGCCGCGGCGGAGACCCTGGGGGTCAGCCGGGACGAGCTGGTCGAGCTGCTGATCAGCGGCCGGCAGAAGTACAGCTCGATCTTCAACTACCCGACGTTGACCTGGGCCGACGTGGGCGCGATCGGCTGGCTGGTGGACGGCGCGGCGATCGTCAACCAGGTCCCGCTCTGCCGCTGCTCCTACGGGCCGTACGCCCGCGCGATGATCCGGGTCTGCAAGGAGGAGTCGTTCCACCAGCGCCAGGGGTACGAGATCCTGCACACCCTGGCGCACGGCACCCCCGGGCAGAAGGCGATGGCCCAGGACGCGGTCGACCGCTGGTGGTACCCGTCACTGGCCATGTTCGGGCCGCCGGACGGAGACTCGACCCACTCGGCGCAGTCCATGGCCTGGAAGATCAAGCGATTCTCCAACGACGACCTGCGGCAGCGCTTCGTGGACATGTGCGTGCAGCAGGCCGAGATCCTGGGCCTGCGCATCCCCGACCCGGACCTGCGCTGGAACGACGAGCGCCAGGCGTACGACTACACCCAGCCCGACTACGACGAGCTGATGCAGGTGATCAAGGGCAACGGGCCGTGCAACCGGCAGCGGATGGAACACCGCCGCCGCGCCCACGCCGACGGCGCCTGGGTGCGCGAGGCCGCCGCCGCGTACGCCGCGAAGCGGTCGGCGAACAACAAGGAGAAGGTGGCCGCGTGAGCAGGGAATCGTCGCCTCTTTGGGAGGTCTTCGTCCGGGCCCGGCGCGGGCTGTCGCACACCCACGTCGGCAGCCTGCATGCCCCCGACGCGGAGCTGGCCCTGCGCAACGCGCGGGACGTCTACACCCGCCGTCAGGAGGGCGTCTCGATCTGGGTGGTGCCGGCGGCCGCGATCACCGCGTCCAGCCCGGACGAGAAGGACGCCTTCTTCGAACCGGCGGCCGACAAGGTCTACCGCCACCCCACCTTCTACGAGGTCCCGGACGGGGTGGCCCACCTGTGACCGGCTCCTTCGACTTCGTCCTCTCCCTCGGCGACGACGCGTTGATCGCGGCGCAGCGGCTCGGCGAGTGGACCTCCCGCGCGCCGGAGATGGAGGAGGACATCGCCCTGGCGAACATCGCCCTCGACCAGCTCGGCGCGGCCCGGCTGCTGCTGACGTACGCGGGTGAGCTGGAGGGCGCTGGCCGGGACGAGGACGCGCTGGCGTTCCTCCGCGACGACCGGGAGTTCCGCAACTGCCTCCTGGTCGAGCTGCCCAACGGCGACTTCGCGGTCACCATGGCGAAGCTGTTCTTCCTGTCGGCGTACCAGTTGCCGCTCTACACCGCGCTGGCCGGTTGCGCCGACGAGCGGCTGGCCGCGATCGGGGCGAAGGCGCGCAAGGAGTCGGCGTACCACCTGGACCACGCCGCGCTCTGGGTGAAGCGGCTCGGCGACGGCACCGAGGAGTCGCACCGCCGGATGCAGGCCGCGGTCGACGAGGTCTGGCCGTACACCCATGAGCTGTTCGCGGCGGACCCGGCGGCGCCGGTCGACCCGGCCACCCTGCGGGCCGACTTCGACGCCACGGTCTCCACCGTGCTCGCCGAGGCGACGCTCACCCGGCCCGAGACCGGCTGGACGCCCGGTGGTGGGCGGGACGGCGTGCACACCGAGCACGTCTCCTACCTGCTGGCCGAGATGCAGGTGCTGCACCGGGCGCATCCGGGGGCGAAGTGGTGACCGACCCCAGGGCGGCCGCGGCGGCGGTGGTGGACCCGGAGATCCGGGTCATCACCATCGACGAGCTGGGCATCCTGCGGGCGGTCGAGGAGAACCCGGCCACCGGCCGGGTCGTCGTCACCATCACCCCCACCTACACCGGCTGCCCGGCGATGGACGTGATCCGGGCGGACATCCGCCGGGCGCTCGCCGCCGCCGGCCACCCGGACGCCGAGGTCCGTACGGTCTACAGCCCGGCCTGGAGCACCGACTGGATCTCCGACAGCGGCCGGGCGAAGCTCGCCGCCGCCGGCATCGCCCCGCCGGCACCGGTCAGCGCCGGCAACGTCGTGCCGCTGACCCTCGCCGTGCGCTGCCCGCGCTGCGGCTCCCCGGAGACCGAGCAGGTCAGTCGCTTCGGTTCCACCGCGTGCAAGGCGCTGTGGCGCTGCCGCTCCTGCTCCGAACCCTTCGACCACCTGAAGGCGCTGTGACTGTCACCATCACCCGACCGGTCCGTCGCCGGCCGGCCTTCCACCCGCTTCCCGTGGCCGCCGTCGACCGGCTCACCGACGACTCCGTGGCGGTCACCTTCGCCGTGCCGGCGGAGCTGCGGGAGACCTTCGCGTTCTCCGCCGGCCAGCACCTGACCGTGCGGCGCACGGGTGCGGGCGGGGAGGACGTGCGGCGGTCGTACTCGATCTGCTCCACTCCGGACGACCTGGCCCGGCACGGCCGGCTGCGGATCGGGGTGCGGGAGATCCCCGGCGGCGCCTTCTCCGCGTTCGCCTGCGGTGCGCTGCGCGGCGGCGACACCGTCGAGGTGCTGCCCCCGTTGGGGCACTTCACCACGGCGTTCGCGCCCGACCGGGTGCGCCACTACGGCGCGGTGGTGGCCGGTTCCGGCATCACCCCGGTGCTCGCGCTGGTCGCGACCGCGCTGGCCGTCGAGCCGGCCAGCACCTTCACCCTGGTGTACGGCAACCGCACCGCCAACACGGTGATGTTCGCGGAGGAGCTGGCGGACCTGAAGGACCGCTACCCGACCCGGCTGCACCTGGTGCACGTGCTCTCCCGCGAGCAGGGCGAGTCGCCGCTGCTGTCGGGGCGGATCGACGCCGACCGGCTGGGCCGGCTGCTGGACACCATCGTGCCGGGCGACGCGATCGAGGAGTGGTTCCTCTGCGGCCCGTACGGGATGGTGGTGGACGCGAAGGCGGTGCTGACCGGCCGTGGGCTGGCGGAGCCGGCGGTGCACACGGAGCTGTTCCACGTCGACGCGCCGCCGGAGCCGGTGCGCCGCCCGGGCGACGAGCCCGGCGCGGGGGCCGAGGTGACGATCGTGCTGGACGGCCGCTCGTCGAACTTCACGATGGGCCGTGACGAGCGGGTGCTGGACGCCGCTCTCAAGGTCCGCGGCGAGCTGCCGTACGCCTGCAAGGGCGGCGTCTGCTCCACCTGCAAGGCGAAGGTCGTCTCCGGCGAGGTGACCATGGCCCGCAACTACGCACTGGAGCCGGACGAGGTGGCCGCCGGCTACGTCCTCACCTGCCAGTCGAGCCCGGTCACCGACAAGCTGACGGTCGACTACGACGCGTGATCCCTGGGCGGCTCGCGTCGAAGGTTGCGCTGGGTGACGGCCGCGGTCGAGCGTGACATCCCCTGTTCCGGCCTTTGCTCTGCTTCAGCAGAGGCAACACCGCCCTGATCAGCTCTTCTCTCCTTGACCGCCCGGCATGACGAGAAGAGCCCGCTTACTTTGGGTGGCTGTTGCGTATGTTGAAGCAGAGCAAAGGCGGCGGATCGGGGTGTCGGAGCGGATGCCGGCGTAACGCCCCGTGGCCCTGGCAGGACCGAAGGCCGAGGACGTCACATCGGGCGGCCGCGCGTCGCCGGGTCGGAACCGGCGACGTAGGCTCGGGGGCGTGACGGTGAGCCGGGAGATCGACGACATCCTGCAGCGCGGCGCGGACGGCGGGCGCATCACGCCCGAGGAGGCCCTGCTGCTCTACACCGAGGCGCCCTTCCACGCGCTCGGCGAGGCGGCGGACGCGGTGCGCCGGCGGCGCTACCCGGACAACATCGTCACCTACCTGATCGACCGCAACATCAACTACACGAACGTCTGCGTGACGGCGTGCAAGTTCTGCGCGTTCTATCGGGCGCCGAAGCACAAGGAAGGGTGGACCCACCCGACCGAGGAGATCCTGCGCCGCTGCGGCGAGGCGGTCGAGCTGGGCGCCACCCAGGTGATGCTCCAGGGTGGCCACCACCCGGACTACGGCGTCGAGTACTACGAGGAGCTCTTCTCCTCGGTGAAGAAGGCGTACCCGCAGCTCGCCATCCACTCCATCGGCCCGAGCGAGATCCTGCACATGGCCAAGGTCTCCGGCGTCAGCCTCGACGAGGCCATCGCCCGGATCAAGACAGCCGGCCTGGACTCGATCGCCGGGGCCGGCGCGGAGATGCTGCCGGACCGCCCGCGCAAGGCGATCGCCCCGCTGAAGGAGTCCGGGGCGCGCTGGCTCGAGGTGATGGAGCTGGCGCACCGGCAGGGCGTCGAGTCCACCGCGACGATGATGATGGGCACCGGCGAGACCAACGCCGAGCGGATCGAGCACCTGCGGATGATCCGCGACGTGCAGGACCGCACCCAGGGCTTCCGGGCCTTCATCCCGTGGACGTACCAGCCGGAGAACAACCACCTGAAGGGCCGCACCCAGGCCACCACCCTGGAGTACCTGCGGCTGGTCGCGGTGGCCCGGCTCTTCTTCGAGACGGTGCCGCACCTGCAGGCCTCCTGGCTGACCACCGGCAAGGATGCCGGCCAGCTCGCCCTGCACATGGGCGTGGACGACCTCGGCTCGATCATGCTGGAGGAGAACGTCATCTCCTCCGCGGGCGCCCGGCACCGCTCCAACCTGCACGAGCTGATCGGGATGATCCGCTCGGCCGACCGGATCCCGGCGCAGCGGGACACCCTCTACAACCGGCTCGCCGTGCACCGCACGCCGGCCGACGACCCGAGCGACGACCGGGTGGTCTCGCACTTCTCCTCGATCGCCATTCCGGGTGGCGGGGTCGGGAAGTCGCTCCCGCTCGTCGAGGTCAACTGACCCCTGCCCGCGACGTCCCGCGCGGTCGACCGTCCCGAGCCGCAGGGCGGTCGGCCGAACGGTCAGGGTTCGGCGCGGGGAGTGGCGGTCGTGATCGCGTGCCGCTAACGTGCCGGCTCGTAGCTTCCTTCGCCGCACGGCGAGCTCTCCACGATCGTCCTCCATCGGCCCGCGAGGGCCGTTCACATAACGCACGGCAGCAGGGGCGGGATGGGTCACCATCCCGCCCCTGCTGTCCCTTCCGGTCGTGACGTCCGCTCCGCCCGGCGACGGGTACCCGTCCACCGTTGGCTGGGGACCGGCTGGCAGAGTGGAGGGGTGAGCCGTACCCCGCAGGGCCAGCGCGCCAGCCTGGACAAGCAGCCGCACGAGGTCGCCGCGATGTTCGACGGCGTGGCGGCCCGCTACGACCTGACCAACACCGTGCTCTCCTTCGGGCAGGACCGGTTCTGGCGGCGGGCCACCCGGGCGGCGCTCGGCCTGCGCCCCGGCGAGCGGGTGCTGGACGTGGGCGCGGGCACCGGCGTCTCGACCGAGGAACTGGCCCACTCCGGGGCGTACGCGGTGGGGGCGGACCTGTCGCTGGGCATGCTGCACGCCGGCAAGCGGACCCGTCCGCAGGTGCCGCTGCTGGCCGGGGACGCGCTGAGGCTGCCGTTCGCCGACGCCAGCTTCGACGCGGTGACCATCTCCTTCGCGCTGCGCAACGTCAACGACACCGACGCCGCGCTGCGCGAGCTGGCCCGGGTGACCAGGCCGGGCGGCCGGCTGGTGGTCTGCGAGTTCAGCACCCCGGTCAACCCGGCCTTCCGGACCGTCTACCTGTCGTACCTGATGCGGTCCCTGCCGGCGGTGGCCCGCGCGGTCTCCAGCAACCCCGACGCGTACGTCTATCTCGCCGAGTCGATCCGGGCCTGGCCCGACCAGGCGGCGCTGGCCGCGCGGATCGGCGCGGCCGGCTGGGGCCGGGTGGCCTGGCGGAACCTCACCGGCGGCGTGGTGGCGCTGCACCGCGCGATCCGCGACTGACCCGACGCGGCGTCGCAAGCCTCGCGGGCCAGAGAAGCGTCTTTTTCGTGAATATCCGTTTTTAGTCCACTTTGCCCCGTAGGCTCGCCCCATGACGGGACGAGACCAGGCGGCCGCGACGGCGGCCACCGACGACGACGCCGCGGAACTCATCGCGCAGCTCAAGGAGCTGGCCGGCGCCGATCCCGCCGACGTCCGTCAGGTGGTCGCCGAGGTGCTCGCCGCGCTCGACCGCGCCGCCGGGGGCGCGCTGCGGGACCACCTGCCCGAGGCGATCCGGGTCGATGCCGGGCTGGACACGGCCGCCCACACCCTGCCCTGACGCCGAAGTGGGCCCCTACCGGCGCGTTTCCACGAAGTTAGGTACCCCTCACCGCCTACCGGTGTAACCCCGGTCATAGACTCCAACCCGATCGGCTTGTGAAGCATTTCACGAGCATGCGGGAGGAGGCGCAGATGACCGCGGTGGAGAACGACGCCGACGTGATCGTCGTGGGCGCCGGTCCCGGAGGATCGGCGACCGCGTACCACCTGGCTCGGCACGGCGTCCGCGTGCTGCTGCTGGAGAAGACCGAGTTCCCCCGGGAGAAGGTCTGCGGCGACGGGCTCACCCCGCGCGCCGTGCGGCAGCTCATCCGGATGGGCGTGGACACCTCGCCCGAGGCCGGCTGGCTGCACAACAAGGGCCTGCGGGTGATCGGCGGCGGGGTACGCCTCGAACTGGACTGGCCCGACCTGGCCAGCTTCCCCAACTACGGCCTGGTCCGTACCCGGCTCGACTTCGACGACCTGCTCGCCCAGCGTGCCGTCTCGGCCGGGGCGAAGCTGCGCACCAGCGTGAACGTCATCGGCCCGGTGCTCGACGCCGACGATCGGGTGATCGGCGTGCAGGCCGAGGTCGGCCCGGAGAAGGAGCCGGCCACCTTCCACGCCCCGCTGGTGGTCGCCGCGGACGGCGTGTCCGGCCGCTTCCCGCTCGCCCTCGGGCTGGCCAAGCGGGAGGACCGGCCGATCGGGGTGGCCGTCCGGCGCTACTACCGCTCGCCGGCCAAGCACGACGACGACTACCTGGAGTCGTGGCTGGAGCTGCGCAGCAAGGACAGTGGCGACAACCTGCTCCCCGGGTACGGCTGGATCTTCGGCCTGGGCGACGGGCGGGTCAACGTCGGCCTCGGCGTGCTGAACTCCTCCTCCGCCTTCGGCAGGACGAACTACCGGCGGCTGCTCACCGACTGGCTGGCCAACACCCCCGAGGACTGGGGGATGACCGACGAGGCGAACGCGGAGGGCCCGATCCTCGGCGCCGCGCTGCCGATGGGCTTCAACCGGGTTCCGCACTACACCCGCGGGGTCATGCTGGTCGGCGACTCCGGCGGCATGGTCAACCCGTTCAACGGCGAGGGCATCGCGTACGCGATGGAGTCCGGCGAGCTGGCCGCGGAGATCGCGGTGCAGGCGCTCGCCCGGCCGGCCGGCGCCGAGCGGGAACGGGCGCTGATGGCATATCCGCAGGAGCTGAAGGCCCGCTTCGGGGGCTACTACCGGCTCGGCGGCATCTTCGTGAAGCTGATCGGCCGTCCGGAGATCATGCGGCTCGCCACCAAGCACGGCATGCCGCACCCGACGCTGATGCGCTTCGTGCTCAAGCTGCTGGCCAACCTGACCGATCCGCGCGGTGGCGACTCGATGGACCGGGTCATCAACGCGATGACGAAGGTCGCGCCCGCCGTCTGACAACGGGTTCCCGGCCGGCGACGGCCGGGATCCGACAAAGATCGACCCCCCCGCCGGCCGAGGTCGTGAGGGACGTGAATAGTGTGATTTTGGCCAGCCACCGAGGGCAGGGAAGGACGAGCAGGAGATAACGATGACGCTCTCGCCTTACGCACCGATCATCGGGCTGTTCGCCCTCGCCGCGGGGTTCGCGCTGTTCTCCGTGGCCGCCGCCCGCTTCGCCGGTCCCCGGCGCTTCAACAAGGCCAAGCTCGAGGCGTACGAGTGCGGCATCGAGCCGAGCCCGCAGCCGGTCGGCGGTGGCCGGTTCCCGGTCAAGTTCTACCTGACGGCGATGCTCTTCATCGTCTTCGACATCGAGATCATCTTCCTCTACCCCTGGGCGGTCTCCTTCGACGCCCTGCCGATCTTCGGCTTCGTGGAGATGGTCATGTTCATCGTCGCGGTCTTCGTCGCCTACGCCTACGTCTGGCGGCGCGGCGGCCTGGACTGGGACTGAGGGAGGTACGGCAGATGGGTATCGAGGAGAAGCTTCCCGCCGGCGTCCTGCTCACCTCCGTGGAGAAGCTGGTCAACTGGTCGCGGAAGTCGTCCGTCTGGGGCGCCACCTTCGGCCTGGCCTGCTGCGCCATCGAGATGATGGCGGCCGGCGGTCCGCACTACGACATGGGCCGCTGGGGCATGGAGGTCTTCCGCGCCTCGCCCCGCCAGGCGGATCTGATGATCGTCGCCGGCCGGGTGAGCCAGAAGATGGCCCCGGTGCTGCGCCAGATCTACGACCAGATGGCCGAGCCCCGCTGGGTGCTCTCCATGGGCGTCTGCGCGAGCAGCGGCGGCATGTTCAACAACTACGCCATCGTCCAGGGCGTCGACCACGTGGTGCCGGTCGACATGTACCTCCCGGGCTGCCCGCCCCGGCCGGAGATGCTCATCGACGCGATCCTCAAGCTCCGCGAGAAGATCATGTACGAGCCGCTGGGCGCGAACGGCCGCAAGATGCTGGAGGCCCGCAAGGAGCGCGGTGACGTGCCCGTCGTGCCGTACGGCTCGATGCCGTCGTCGTACCGCAACGACAAGGCCCGGCGTGCCGAGTGGACGAAGGCGGTCCGCGAGGGGCGCGAGGAGCAGCTGCGGATCGAGAACTGGATGAAGGCTCAGAACCACCTCCACCCGCACGAGGGCGTGAAGAAATGACCGCACCTGACAACAAGGCGAACGGCGGCGTGCCGGTGCCGACGACCCCGGCCGGCGCCACCAGCGGCGCACCGGCGGAGTACCCGCCGGCCAGCCCGGCCGGGCGCGGCATGTTCGGCATGCACGGCACCGGCGACGTCTCCGGCTACGGCGGCCTGGTCCGCCAGCGCAAGCCGGTCGAGGAGACCCCCCGGCCGTACGGCGGCTACTTCGACGAGGTCCGCGACGCGCTGGAGGAGGCGTACCCCGCCTTCGGCGACGCGATCGAGAAGGTCGTCGTCGACCGCGGCGAGCTGACCCTGCACGTCCGCCCCGAGCGGATCGCCGAGGTCTGCCAGGTGATGCGGGACGACCTGGCGCTCCGCTTCGAGCTGTGCTCCTCGGTGTCCGGGGTGGACTACCTGGGTGCGGACGAGCGCCGGCTGCACGTGGTCTACCAGCTCACCTCGATGACCTACCGGCGCCGGGTCCGGCTGGAGGCCGCGGTCTCCGTCGAGGACCCGCACCTGCCGAGCGTCACCGCCGTCTACCCGACCGCCGACTGGCAGGAGCGGGAGGCGTACGACATGTTCGGCATCGTCTTCGACGGCCACCCCAACCTGACCCGGATCCTCATGCCGGACGACTGGGAGGGGCACCCACAGCGCAAGGACTACCCGCTCGGCGGCATCCCCGTCGAGTACAAGGGTGCGGAAATTCCCCCGCCGGACCGTAGGAGGTCCTACCAGTGACCACGTCGAACTACGCGACCGAGCGCGAGACCACCGAGGGCAGGGTCTTCACCGTCACCGGTGGGGACTGGGACCAGGTCGTCTCCGGCACCGACCCGATCAACGACGAGCGGATCGTCGTCAACATGGGTCCGCAGCACCCGTCCACGCACGGCGTGCTCCGGTTGATCCTGGAGCTGGAGGGCGAGACGGTCCGCGAGGCCCGCTCGGTCGTCGGCTACCTGCACACCGGCATCGAGAAGAACCTGGAGTACCGCAACTGGGTCCAGGGCTCGACGTTCGTGACCCGGATGGACTACCTCGCGCCGCTGTTCAACGAGACGGCGTACGCGCTGGCGGTGGAGAAGCTGCTCGGCATCACCGACGAGGTGACCGAGCGGGCGAACACCATCCGGGTGCTGATGATGGAGCTGAACCGGGTCTCCTCGCACCTGGTCTGGCTGGCCACCACCGGCATGGAGCTGGGCGCGATCTCGATCATGCTGTACGGCTTCCGCGAGCGGGAGCACATCCTCGACATCTTCGAGACCATCACCGGCCTGCGGATGAACCACGCGTACGTGCGGCCGGGCGGCGTGGCGCAGGACGTGCCGGACGACGCGATCGTCAAGATCCGGAACTTCCTCAAGATGATGCCGAAGAAGCTCAAGGAGTACGAGGACCTCCTCTCCAGGCAGCCGATCTGGACCGAGCGGACCAAGGGCGTCGCGGTGCTGGACGTGACCGGCTGCCTGGCGCTCGGCGTCACCGGTCCGGTGCTCCGTTCCGCCGGTCTCGCCTGGGACCTGCGCAAGACCATGCCGTACTGCGGCTACGAGACGTACGAGTTCGACGTGCCGACCCACCCGGACGGCGACGTGTGGGGCCGCTACCAGGTCCGGCTCGCCGAGATCCGGGAGTCGCTGAAGCTGGTCGAGCAGGCCCTCGACCGGTTGAAGCCGGGCCCGGTGATGGTGGCCGACCGCAAGATCGCCTGGCCGGCGCAGCTCGCCATCGGCGTGGACGGCATGGGCAACTCGCTGGAGCACGTCGCCAAGATCATGGGTCAGTCGATGGAGTCGCTGATCCACCACTTCAAGCTCGTCACCGAGGGCTTCCGGGTCCCGCCGGGCCAGGTGTACGTCGGCATCGAGTCGCCCCGCGGCGAGCTGGGCGTGCACGCGGTCTCCGACGGCGGCACCCGGCCCTACCGGGTGCACTACCGGGAGCCGAGCTTCGTCAACCTCCAGGCCCTCCCGGCGATGGCCGAGGGCGGCCTGATCGCCGACGTGATCGCCGGTGGCGCCTCGCTGGACCCCGTGATGGGTGGTTGTGACCGGTGAGCGCGAGGAGTGAGCTTGCGAGCCCCGCAGTCGCGAACGGAAGGCGACTCTGATGACGACTTTCACTGAGCAGACGCGCGAGCGGGCGCGGGAGATCATCGCCCGCTACCCGGCCGACCGGTCCCGCTCGGCGCTGCTGCCGCTGCTGCACCTGGTCCAGTCGGAGGAGGGCTACGTCTCCCCGGCCGGCGTCGAGTTCTGCGCCGAGGTGCTCGGGCTGAACAAGGCCCAGGTCGGCGCGGTGGCCACCTTCTACACCATGTACAAGCGCAAGCCGACCGGCGACTACCTGGTCAGCGTCTGCACCAACACGATGTGCAACGTGCTGGGCGGCCAGGAGGTCTACGACACCCTCGCCGAGCACCTCGGCGTCGGGCACGACGAGACCACCGCCGACGGGAAGATCACCCTGGAGCACGCCGAGTGCCTCGCGGCGTGCGACTACGGCCCGGTGATGACCGTCAACTACGACTTCTTCGACGGCGTCGACCCGCAGGGCGCGGTCGGCGTGGTCGAGGAGCTGCGCGCCGGTGGCCGGCCGATGCCGACCCGGGGCGCCCGGCTCTGCACGCTCAAGGAGATGGCCGTGCAGCTCGCCGGCTTCGCCGACGAGCGCGAGGGCGCGGTCGCCGACGGCGGCCCGGGCGAGTCGAGCCTGCGCGGCCTGCGCCTGGCCGAGCAGCACGGCATCGCGGTGCCGGGCTTCGACCCGAACACCCCGATCCGGAGCAAGGCCGAGGCCGACCAGGCCGCGGCGCAGGCGAAGGCGAAGGCCGAGGCGGCCAAGCCCGCCCCCGCCGAGGCCGCCGCCGCCCCGGTCAAGGGCGGAGACGGGGCGGCCAACCCCGCCGCGAAGGCGGGGACGGCCGAGCCGGCCGAGCCGGAGTCGGTGGCCGGCAGCACGGCCCCGGACGTGAAGGCGCCGGACGACAAGTCGCCGCAGGTGCGTACCGCCGAGACCCGGCAGCCCGACGCGCGGACCGCCGTGCCGGACGCCCCCGGCACCAAGGTCCCGGCGGACAGCACCGCGCCGGCGCCGCGCGACGCCCAGGAGGCGGCGGCCGCCGGCGCGGCGGCCAACCCGCCGGCCGGCGACGGCAAGCCCGCCGGTGACGAGGCCGGGGCGCAGGAGCGCAACCTCAAGGAAGCGTCGACGGGCGCCAACGGCGCGAGCCCGACCGTCGCGAGCGAAACGGGGGGCCAGAAGTGACCACTCCTCGGCCGGAGACGCTGGCCAAGCTGACGCCGGTGCTGACCAAGCGCTGGCTGTCGCCGGACGCCTGGCGGATCGGCACCTACGAGAAGCTGGACGGCTACGCCGCCCTGCGCAAGGCGCTCAACGCCCACCCGGACGACCTGATCCAGCTGATCAAGGACTCCGGGCTGCGCGGCCGCGGCGGCGCCGGCTTCCCGACCGGTCTGAAGTGGGGCTTCATCCCGCAGGGCGACGGCAAGCCGCACTACCTGGTGGTCAACGCCGACGAGGGCGAGCCGGGCACCTGCAAGGACCTGCCGCTGATGACGCACGACCCGCACTCGCTGGTCGAGGGCGTGATCATCGCGTCGTACGCGATCCGGGCCAACCGCGCCTACATCTACATCCGCGGCGAGGCGGTGCACGCCGCGCGCCGGCTGCGCAACGCGGTGGCCGAGGCGCGGGCCAAGGGTTACCTGGGCCGGAACATCATGGGCAGCGGCTTCGACCTGGAACTGGTGGTGCACTCCGGCGCCGGGGCGTACATCTGCGGTGAGGAGACCGCGCTGCTGGACTCGCTGGAGGGCTTCCGGGGCCAGCCCCGGCTGCGCCCGCCGTTCCCGGCGACCCACGGCCTGTACGCCAGCCCGACGGTGGTCAACAACGTCGGCACCATCGCCAGCGTGCCGTACATCGTGCTCGGCGGCGCGGACTGGTGGAAGACCATGGGCACGGAGAAGTCCTCCGGGCCGATGATCTACTCGCTGTCCGGCCGGATCGCCAACCCCGGCCAGTACGAGTGCTCGATGGGGATCACCCTGCGCGAGCTGATCGACCTGGCCGGCGGCATGCAGCCCGGGCACGAGCTGAAGTTCTGGACCCCGGGCGGGTCGTCGACCCCGCTGCTCACCGCCGAGCACCTGGACGTGCCGCTGGACTTCGAGGGGGTGGCGGCGGCCGGCTCGATCCTGGGCACCACGGCCACCCAGATCTTCTCCGACCAGGACTGCCCGGTGTACGCGACCTACCGCTGGCTGGAGTTCTACCACCACGAGTCGTGCGGCAAGTGCACCCCGTGCCGGGAGGGCAACTACTGGATGGTCCGGGTCTACCGACGGATCCTCGCCGGCCAGGGCACTCACGAGGACCTGGACACCCTGCTCGACACCTGCGACAACATCCTCGGCCGCTCGTTCTGCGGCCTGGGTGACGGTGCCACCAGCTCGGTGACCTCGTCGCTGAAGTACTTCAAGCAGGACTACCTCGACTACATCGAGGGACGTACCGCGCCGAAGCTGTCGGACAAGCAGCTGGTGGGAGCCCACTAATGACCGACGTAGCCAAGCAGACCGAGACCGTCACCCTCACCATCGACGGCGTCGAGGTCACCGCCCCCAAGGGCGCGCTGCTGATCCGGGTCGCCGAGCAGTTGGGCACCGAGATCCCGCGCTTCTGCGACCACCCGCTGCTGGCCCCGGCCGGCGCCTGCCGGCAGTGCCTGGTGGAGGTGGAGGGCCAGCGCAAGCCGGTCGCCTCCTGCACCCAGACGGTGGCCGACGGCATGGTGGTCCGCACCCAGCTCACCTCCCCGGTCGCGAAGAAGGCGCAGGAGGGGGTGATGGAGCTGCTGCTCCTCAACCACCCGCTGGACTGCCCGATGTGTGACAAGGGCGGCGAGTGCCCGCTGCAGAACCAGGCCATGTCCACCGGCCGCACCGACTCGCGCTTCCACGAGCACAAGCGGGAGTACGAGAAGCCGATGGCGATCAGCACCCAGGTGCTGCTCGACCGCGAGCGCTGCGTGCTCTGCCAGCGCTGCACCCGGTTCTCCGAGGAGATCGCCGGCGACAAGTTCATCGACCTGATGGGCCGGTCGTCCGCCGAGGAGATCAACATCTACCGGGACGACGCGTACGGCGAGGAGGGCGACGCGGGTGACGTGCCGTTCAACTCGTACTTCTCCGGGAACACCGTGCAGATCTGCCCGGTGGGCGCGCTGACCGGCGCGCAGTACCGGTTCCGGGCCCGCCCGTTCGACCTGGTCTCCAGCCCGAGCGTCTGCGAGCACTGCTCCGCCGGGTGCGCCCAGCGCACCGACTGGCGGCGCGGCAAGGTGCAGCGCCGGCTGGCCGGCGACGACCCGGCGGTGAACGAGGAGTGGAACTGCGACAAGGGGCGGTGGGCCTTCCAGTACACCCGCGCCTTCGACCGGATCACCACGCCGATGGTCCGCGACGAGCGGACCGGTGAGCTGCGCGAGGCGTCCTGGAGCGAGGCGCTGACCCGCGCCGCCGAGGGGCTGCGCGCCGCCCGGGACGGCGCTCGGGGCACGGCGGTGCTCACCGGCGGCCGGCTGACCGTCGAGGACGCCTACGCGTACGCGAAGTTCGCCCGGGTCGCGCTGAACACCAACGACATCGACTTCCGGGCCCGGCCGGTCTCCCGCGAGGAGGCCGACTTCCTGGCCAGCAACGTCGCCGGGGTCACCGACGTCACCTACGCGGACGTGGAGAACGCGCCCGCGGTGGTGCTGGTCGGCCTGGAGCCGGAGGAGGAGTGCCCGATCCTCTTCCTGCGGCTGCGCAAGGCGTACCTGAAGAAGAAGCTCACGGTGTACGCGCTGGCGCCGTTCGCCACCCGCGGCCTGGAGAAGCTCGGCGCCAAGCTGGCCCGGGTCGTGCCGGGCGAGGAGGCCAGCGTGCTGGCCGAGCACGCCACGGTCGCCGAGGCGCTCAGCACGCCGGGCGCGATCCTGATCGTCGGCGAGCGGCTGGGCGCCGTGCCGGGCGGGCTCTCCGCCGCGGCGGGCATCGCCCGGCGTACCGGGGCGAAGTTGGCCTGGGTGCCGCGACGCGCGGGTGACCGCGGCGCGGTCGACGCGGGCTGCCTGCCCAACCTGCTCCCCGGTGGCCGCCCGGTCACCGAGCCGGCCGCCCGGGCCGAGCTCGGCGAGGCGTGGGACATCGCGGCCGGGGTGATCCCGAGCCAGGCCGGCCGGGACACCGACGGCATCCTCACCGCCGCCGCGAACGGCCAGCTCGGCGCGCTGGTGGTGGCCGGCGTCGACCCGGCCGACCTGGCCGACCCGCGGCTGGCCGAGCAGGCCCTCGACGCGGTGCCGTTCCTGGTCAGCCTGGAACTGCGGATGAGCGCGGTGGCCCGCCGGGCGGACGTGGTCTTCCCGGTCGCCCCGGTGGTCGAGAAGGCCGGCAGCTTCCTCGACTGGGAGGGCCGGCTGCGGCCCTTCGAGGCCGTGCTGGAGACCGCCGCGATGACCGACGGCCGGGTGCTCGACGCGCTCGCCGCGCAGCTCGACGTCCGGCTCGGCACCGGCGACGTGACGAGCGTCCGCCGGGAGCTCGGCGCGCTGCCGTCGACCCGGGTGGGCCGCCCGCCCGTCCCCACGGTCGAGCCGGCCGCCGTCCAACAGCCCGGACCGGGCGAGGCGGTGCTGGCCACCTGGCACCAGCTGATCGACCTGGGCAGCCTGACCGACGGCGACGAGCACCTCGCCGGCACCGCGCGCCCGCCGGTGGTCCGGCTGGGCAAGGGCACCGCCGAGGCGATCGGCGTCGCCGACGGTGACCCGGTCACGGTGGGCACCGACCGCGGGGCACTCACCCTGCCGGCGGCGATCACCGAGATGCCGGACGGCGTCGTCTGGCTGCCGACCAACTCACCCGGCTCGACCGTGCGGCGCAGCCTCGGCGCGACGTCCGGCACGGTCGTACGGCTCAGCGCGCCCGCCGCGACCGGTCCGGTCGCCGCGGACGCGGCCGGTCGTCCGGGTCCCCTCCTCAACTCCGGGGGTATCCAGTGAACGCCCTCTACCTGGCGCAGGATCCGACGCTGGCGGACTTCGGCAAGGATCCGTGGTGGCTGGTCCTCGGCAAGATCGTCTTCGCCTTCGTCTTCGGTCTGCTGGCCACGCTGCTCGGCGTCTGGTTCGAGCGCCGGGTCGTCGGCTACATGCAGGTCCGGCCCGGCCCCAACCAGGTCGGCCCGTTCGGCCTGCTCCAGACGCTCGCCGACGGCCTGAAGATGGCCTTCAAGGAGGACATCCTGCCGCGGACGGCGGACAAGGTGGTCTTCTTCTTCGCGCCGACCATCTCGGTGATCTGCGCGGTCACCTCGCTGTCGGTGGTGCCGTTCGGCCCGATGGTCAGCATCTTCGGCCACCACACGCCGCTGCAGGTCACCGACGTGTCGGTGGCGGTGCTGGTGATCCTCGCCTGCTCCTCGATGGGCATCTACGGCATCGTGCTCGGCGGTTGGGCCTCTGGCTCGACGTACCCGCTGCTCGGTGGCCTCCGCTCCAGCGCCCAGATGATCTCGTACGAGGTCGCGATGGGGCTGAGCATCGTGGCGGTGTTCATGACCGCCGGCACGATGTCCACCAGCGGGATCGTCGCCGCGCAGGCGCACGGCACGCGGCTGAGCCTCGGCGGCTGGGAGGTCGCCGCACCCGGCTGGTACGCGATCCTGCTGCTGCCCAGCTTCATCATCTTCTTCATCGCCACCGTCGGTGAGACCAACCGGGCGCCGTTCGACCTGCCCGAGGCGGAGTCGGAGCTGGTCGCGGGCTTCATGACCGAGTACAGCTCGCTGAAGTTCGCGCTGTTCATGCTCTCCGAGTACGTCTCGATGGTGACCATGTCCGCGGTCACCACCACGCTCTTCCTCGGCGGGTGGCGGGCGCCGGCGCCGATCACCACCTTCTGGGCCGGCGCCAACTCCGGTTGGTGGCCGATGCTCTGGTTCTTCGGCAAGGTGCTGATCCTGGTCTTCGTCTTCGTCTGGCTGCGGGGCACCCTGCCCCGGCTCCGCTACGACCAGTTCATGCGCTTCGGCTGGAAGGTCCTGCTGCCGATCAACCTGGTCTGGATCCTGGTCCTGTCCGGGCTGCGCTCGATCGAGGACTGGCAGTCCCGGGACCGGCTGCTCGCCACCGCGATCGGCGCGGGCGTGCTGCTGCTGGCCACGCTCTTCTGGCCCAGTCGCAGGCGGGAGCCGAGGCCGACGCTCCAGGAACAGGTCAACAGCCGTCCGCACGGCAGCTTCCCGCTGCCCCCGATGGACCTGCAGGTACCACCGAGCCCGCGCACCAAGCGCGTGGTCGCCGAGCGGGAGCCGGCCAACGTCGCCGCCGGCTCGGACTCCAGGGAGGTGTGACGTGGGCGCGATCACCGGAACGTTCAAGGGCTTCGGAGTCACCTTCTCGCACATGTTCAGGAAGGTCGTCACCACCGACTACCCGTTCAAGCCGCCGGTGTCGGCGCCGCGCTACCACGGGCGGCACATCCTCAACCGGCACCCGGACGGGCTGGAGAAGTGCATCGGCTGCGAGCTGTGCGCCTGGGCCTGCCCGGCGGACGCGATCTACGTGGAGGGTGGCGACAACACCGAGGAGCAGCGCTTCTCCCCGGGTGAGCGGTACGCCAGCGTCTACCAGATCAACTACGCCCGGTGCATCTTCTGCGGGCTCTGCATCGAGGCCTGCCCGACCCGTTCGCTCACCATGAGCAACGAGTACGAGCTGGCCCGGGACAACCGGCAGGACCTGATCTTCACCAAGGAGCAGCTGCTCGCGCCGCTGCTGCCGGGGATGGAGCAGCCGCCGCACCCGATGCGGCTGGGTGACAGCGAGAAGGACTACTACATCGGTTCGCTGACCAACCCGGGCACCTCGGCCGGTGCCGAGCACTCGCCGATGGGCCCCGGTCGGTACCAGGTGGAGGAGCACCCCGGCGTGACCTTCCCCGGCGCCGAGCAGGCGGCCCAGCGGGCAGCGGCAGGCAAGGGAGACGGCGCATGACCACGCAGACGGTGCTCGCCGAGGCGGCCTCGGTCTCCGGCGGCGAGGCGGTGACCTTCTGGATCCTGGCCCCGCTGGCGCTGATCGGCGCGATCGGCATGGTCTGGGCCCGCAACGCGGTGCACTCCGCGCTCTGGCTGGTGCTGACCATGCTCTGCCTGGGCGTGTTCTACGTGCTCCAGGCGGGTCCGTTCATCGGCATGGTGCAGATCATCGTCTACACCGGCGCGATCATGATGCTCTTCCTGTTCGTGCTGATGCTGGTCGGCCGGGACGCCTCGGACTCGCTGATCGAGACGCTGCGCGGGCAGCGGACCGCCGCGGTCCTGCTCGGGCTCGGCTTCGCCGGCCTGGTTGGCAGCGGCCTCTACCGGGCCCTGCACGGCGTCCGGGCGGTCGGCCTGGAACAGGCCAACGCCGAGGGCAACGTGCAGGGCATCGCCCGGCTGCTCTTCACCAAGTACGTCTTCGCCTTCGAGCTGACCTCGGCGCTGCTGATCACGGCCGCGGTCGGCGCGATGGTGCTGGCGCACGTGGAGCGGCGCAAGGAGGACCGGATGGACCAGGTCGCCACCATGAAGGCCCGGTTCCGCCCCGGCAACTACCCCGGTCCGAAGCCCGGTCCGGGCGTCTTCGCCACCTCCTCCTCGGTGGCCACCCCGGCCCGCCTGCCCGACGGCCGGCTGACCGAGCGCAGCACGCCGGACATCCTGCCGGTCCGTGAGCTGACCGCCGAGGAGACCTCGCTGAAGGGGACGGACAAGAAATGACCCCCGACTACTACCTGATCCTCGCCGCGGTGCTGTTCACCATCGGCGCCGTCGGGGTGCTGGTCCGGCGTAATGCCATCGTGCTGTTCATGTGCGTCGAGCTGATGCTCAACGCGGCCAACCTGACGCTGGTCACCTTCAGCCGGATCAACGGTGACCTCAACGGTCAGATCATGGCGTTCTTCGTGATGGTGGTGGCGGCGGCCGAGGTCGTGGTCGGGCTCGCGATCATCATGTCGATCTTCCGGACTCGACGCTCGGCGAGCGTCGACGACGCCAACCTGCTCAAGTACTAAGGGGCAAGCAAGTGGAAGAGACTGTGCGGTACGCAGAGGCCACGGGCTTGCTGGGCAGCGTCTGGCTGCTCGTGGCGATCCCGCTGGTAAGCGCGGCGATCCTGCTGCTGCTCGGCCGGCGGGCCGACCGCTGGGGGCACTGGCTGGGGGTGGCCGCCATCGGCGCCGCCTTCGTGCTCGGCCTGACCTACTTCTTCCAGCTGCGTGGCCTGGAGAACAAGTCGGTCGAGCAGAGCCTGTGGCAGTTCATCTCGGTCGGCGACTTCAAGGTGGACTTCGGCCTGCTCTTCGACCCGCTGGCCGCGGTCTTCGTGCTGCTGATCACCGGGGTGGGCTTCCTGATCCACCTCTACGCGGTCGAGTACATGGCGCACGACGAGGGCCGCCGGCGGTTCTTCGCGTACTTCAACCTCTTCGTCGCCGCGATGCTCCTGCTGGTGCTCGGCAACAACTACGTGATGCTGTACTTCGGCTGGGAGGGCGTCGGTCTGGCGTCGTACCTGCTGATCTCCTTCTGGTACGGACGGCCGAGCGCGGCCACCGCGGGCAAGAAGGCCTTCCTGATGAACCGGGTCGGCGACGCCGGCCTGGCCATCGGCATCTTCGTCATGTTCGCCACCCTCGGCACCACCCAGTACGACGAGGTCTTCAACGGCGTGGGCGCGCTGACCGGCACCACCGTGCTGGTGCTCGGCCTGCTGCTGCTGCTCGGCGCGGCCGGCAAGTCCGGCCAGTTCCCGCTCCAGGCGTGGCTGCCGGACGCGATGGAGGGCCCGACCCCGGTGTCGGCGCTCATCCACGCGGCCACCATGGTCACCGCGGGCGTCTACCTGATCGCCCGCTCCAACCCGATCTTCTCGGCCAACCACACCCTGCAGCTCGTGGTGGTCAGCGTCGGGGCGCTCACCCTGCTGATGGGCTGCCTCATCGGCGCGGCCAAGGACGACATCAAGCGGGTGCTGGCCTGGTCCACGGTCAGCCAGATCGGCTACATGTTCCTCGGCGTCGGGCTCGGCGGCGGGGCGTACGCGCTGGCCATCGTGCACCTGCTGGCGCACGGCTTCTTCAAGGCCAACATGTTCCTCGGCGCCGGCTCGGTGATGCACGGCATGAACGACCAGGTGGACATCCGCCGCTTCGGCAACCTGTCCAAGTACATGAAGGCCACCTGGCTGACCTTCATGATGGGCTGGCTCGCCATCATCGGCATGTTCCCGTTCTCCGGCTTCTTCTCCAAGGAGCCGATCATCGTGGCCGCGTTCGAGCGGGAGGGCTGGACCGCCTGGCTCTTCGGCGGCGCGGCGCTGCTCGGCGCCGGGCTCACCGCCTTCTACATGACCCGGCTCTTCGTGCTCACCTTCCACGGCCCGGCCCGCTGGACCGAGGACATCGAGCACCCGCACGAGTCGCCGAAGCTGATGACCATCCCGCTGGTCCTGCTCGCGATCGGGTCGGTCGGCGCCGGCTTCCTGCTCGCCACTTCCGTGCCGGACTGGCTGCAGGCCACCGGCGGGCTGGGCGGCCAGGAGGAGGGGCACGAGGCGGTCCTCGCGCACTGGCTGATCACCGCGCTCTCGCTGCTGGTCACCGTGCTCGGCGCCGGGCTGGCCTGGGCGCTGTTCCGCACCGGCACGGCCACCGCGCCGCAGCCGGCCGGCGTGCTGGTCACCGCCGCCCGCCGGAACCTCTACACGGACGCCGTCAACGAGGCGGTCTTCGAGAAGCCGGGCATCTTCCTCACCCGGGCGCTGGTCTTCCTCGACAACCGGGGCGTCGACGGGCTGGTCAACGGCCTCGCCGCCGCGGTGGGCGGTGGATCGGGCCGGCTCCGGCGGCTGCAGACCGGCTTCGTGCGGTCGTACGCGACCTCGATCCTGACCGGCGCGCTGCTCGTGGTGGCGGCGTTCCTGGCGGTGCAGGCGGGGTGGCTGGCGTGATCGACCTCAACACGACCGCCCCCGCCGGCGGGCCACGCAGTCACGACGGAGGTAAGGCCGAATAATGTCCAACTTCCCGTTCCTCTCGGTGCTGACCGTGGCACCGCTGGTCGGCGCACTGGTCGTGGCCCTGCTGCCGCGCCGCTCGCCCGAGCTGGCCAAGCAGGTGGCGTTCGGCTGGTCGCTGCTGGTGCTGGTGCTGTCGGTGATCATGTGGATCACCTTCCAGGCCGACGGTGACCGGTTCCAGTTCCGCGAGTCGTACCCGTGGATCCCGAACTGGGGCGTCAACTTCACCTTCGCCGCCGACGGCATCGCGCTGGTCATGCTGATGCTGATCGCGATCCTGGTGCCGCTGGTGATCCTGGCGTCGTGGCACGACGCCGAGTCGTCGAAGCGCTCCGTGCCGGTCTACTTCGCCCTGCTGCTCGTCCTCGAGTGCACGATGATCGGCGTCTTCGCCGCCGCCGACGTCTTCCTGTTCTACGTGTTCTTCGAGGTCATGCTCGTGCCGATGTACTTCCTCATCGGCAGCTACGGCGGCCACCAGCGGCAGTACGCGGCGGTGAAGTTCTTCCTCTACTCCCTGGTCGGCGGCCTGTTCATGCTGGCCGCGGTGATCGGCCTCTGGGTGGTCGGCGGGAAGACCTTCGACTGGCAGGCGCTGAGCCAGGTGGACATCTCCACCGGCACCGCCCGCTGGCTCTTCCTCGGCTTCTTCCTCGCCTTCGCGATCAAGGCGCCCTTCTTCCCGTTCCACACCTGGCTGCCGGACGCCGGTGGCGCGGCCCCGGCCGGCGCGGCGGCGCTGCTGGTCGGCGTGCTCGACAAGGTCGGCACGTTCGGCATCCTGCGGTACTGCCTGCCGCTGTTCCCCGAGGCGTCGCGCTGGTTCGCGCCGTGGGCGCTGGCGCTCGGAGTGATCGGCATCATCTACGCCGCGCTGCTGGCGGTCGGCCAGAACGACCTCAAGCGGCTGGTGTCGTACACCTCGATCGCGCACTTCGGCTTCATCGGCGTGGGCATCTTCGCCTTCACCACCCAGGCCGGCACCGGCGCGGTGCTCTACATGCTCAACCACGGCCTCGCCACCGGCCTGCTCTTCCTGGTGGTGGGCATGCTGATCGCGCGCCGCGGCTCGGCCCTGATCAGCGACTTCGGCGGCGCCGGCAAGCTCGTCCCGGTGCTGGCCGGGGTGCTCTTCTTCGCCGGTCTCGCCTCGCTGGCGCTGCCCGGCACCGCGCCGTTCGTCTCCGAGTTCCTGGTGCTGATCGGCACCTTCACCACCAACAAGCCGGTCGCGGTGATCGCCACGCTCGGCATCATCCTGGCCGCCGCGTACGTGCTGTGGATGGTGCAGCGCACCACCCAGGGCACCCTCAACCCGGCCCTGACCGAGGTCGAGGGCATGCGCCGCGACCTCACCCTGCGCGAGAAGGTCGTGGTCGCCCCGCTGATCGCGCTGATCGTGCTGCTCGGCTTCTATCCCAAGCCGGTCACCGATGTCATCAACCCCGCCGTCCGCGCGACCATGCAGGACGTCGGTCGGACCGATCCCGCCCCGACGGTCGGCAGCGTCCAGGAGGCCGCAAAATGACCGAGCTGAAGTTGCCGTCGATCGACTACGCGGCGCTCGCTCCGATCCTGATCATGCTGGGCGTCGCCCTGGTCGGCGTCCTGGTCGAGGCGTTCGTGCCCCGGCGCCTGCGCAACACGGTGCAGCTCACGCTCGCCCTGGCGGCGGTGCTCGGCGCGCTCACCATGGTCATCCTCAACTCCGACGACCGGCTGCTCACCGCCGGCCAGGCGATCGCGGTGGACGGGCCGACGCTCTTCCTCCAGGGCGCGATCCTGGTCCTCGCCGCGATGGCGCTGCTGCTCATCGGCGAGCGCTCGATCGAGCGGGGCGGGGCGTTCGTCGCCCACGCCGCGGTCACCGCCGAGTCGCCCGACGACCGGCGGCAGGCCGAGGGCGCGAGCGGGACCACCGAGGTGTACCCGCTGGCCACCTTCGCGATCGGCGGCATGCTGATCTTCGTGGCGGCGAACGACCTGCTGACCATGTTCATCGCGCTCGAGGTCTTCTCGCTGCCGCTCTACCTGCTCTGCGCGCTGGCCCGCCGCCGGCGGCTGCTGAGCCAGGAGGCGGCGATGAAGTACTTCATGCTCGGCGCGTACGCGTCGGCGTTCTTCCTCTTCGGCGTGGCGCTGATCTACGGCTTCACCTCCGGCATCCCGGGCCGGACCGCCGGGGTCGACTTCGCCACCGTGCACGCCGCGGTCACCGACTCCCCGGCCAGCCCGGTGCTGCTCTTCGCCGGGATGGCGCTGCTCGCCATCGGCCTGCTCTTCAAGGCGGCCGCCGCGCCGTTCCACGTCTGGACGCCGGACGTCTACCAGGGCGCCCCGACGCCGGTCACCGGGTTCATGGCCGCCTGCACCAAGGTCGCCGCGTTCGGCGCCCTGCTGCGGGTCTTCCACGTCGCGTTCTCCGGGGCGGCCTGGGACTTCACCCCGGTCCTCGGCGCGGTGGCGGTGCTGACCATGCTGGTCGGCGCGGTGCTGGCGGTCACCCAGACCGACATCAAGCGGCTGCTGGCGTACTCGTCGATCGCGAACGCCGGCTACCTGCTGGTGGGCGTGCTGGCGCCCAGCAAGGACGGGCTCTCCGGCACGATGTTCTACCTGGTGGCGTACGGCTTATCGGTGCTCGCCGCGTTCGCCGTGGTGACCCTGGTCCGGGACGCCGACGGCGAGGCCACCCACCTGTCCCGCTGGGCCGGGCTGGGGCGGCGGTCCCCGTTCTTCGCGGCGATCTTCACCTTCCTCCTGCTCGCCTTCGCCGGTATCCCGCTGACCAGCGGCTTCATGAGCAAGGTCGCCGTCTTCGGCGCGGCGTGGGCAAGCGGGAACGCGTGGCTTGTCGTGGCAGGCGTGGTGACCAGCATGGTGCTGGCCTTCCCCTACCTGCGGGTCGTGGTGATGATGTGGCTCTCCGAGCCCGGCGACGCCACCCCGACGGTCACCGTGCCGGGCGCGCTCACCTCGGCGGCCCTGGTGATCGGCGTGCTCGCCACCCTGGTCCTGGGGGTCGCCCCGGCGCCGCTGCTCGACCTGGCCAACGGTGCCGCCGAATTCGTGCGATGACGGAGGTCGTCCCACCGGGGGCCGGTACGCCGTGGCGTGCCGGCCCCCGGTCCGTGTCCCCCTGTCCAGGGCAGGTCGAACGGGTGTGGCATGGTTGAAGACGTGGTGATTCCGGCTGGCGAGCGTTCAGGTGCCACCGGCTCCGGCGGTCGTCGGGGTCCGGAGGGCACGGGTCAGTTCGGCGCGCTCGGCCTGCAGCTCGCCGATCCCCGCGTCGAGGCTTCCGTGCTGGGCCTGCTGGAGGACGTCGAGGGTGAGCTGCGGGCCAGCGTGGCCAGCGCCGACCCGCTCGTCACCGAGGCCGCGCGGCACCTGATGGAGGCCGGCGGGAAGCGGTTCCGCCCGCTGCTGGTCGCGTTGGGCGCGCAGTTCGGCGACCCGACCGGGCCGCAGGTCGTCCCGGCCGCCGTGGTGATGGAACTCACCCACCTGGCGACGCTCTACCACGACGACGTGATGGACGAGGCGGCCGTGCGGCGGGGCGCCCCGAGCGCCAACTCGCGCTGGGCCAACTCGGTCGCCATCCTGGTCGGCGACTACCTCTTCGCCCGCGCCGCCGACCTGGCGGCCGACCTGGGCCCCGAGGCGGTCCGCCTGCAGGCGCGCACCTTCGCCCGGCTGGTGCACGGGCAGATCGCCGAGACCGTCGGCCCCCGGGACGGCGAGGACCCGGTCGACCACTACCTGAACGTCATCGCCGGGAAGACCGGTTCACTGATCGCCACCTCGGCCCGGTTCGGCGGCATGTTCGGCGGCGCGTCGGCCGAGCACACCGAGGCGCTGGCCGGGTACGGCGAGATCATCGGGGTGGCCTTCCAGCTCTCCGACGACCTGCTCGACATCGCCTCCGAGTCGACCCAGTCCGGCAAGACCCCCGGCACCGACCTGCGCGAGGGCGTACCGACCCTGCCGGTGCTCTACGCGCTCGCCGCGGACGACTCCGATGCCGCCTCCGTCCGGCTCCGGGAGATCCTGGCCACCGGCCCGCTGGTCGACGACGCGCTGCACGCCGAGGCCCTCGGCCTGCTCCGCGAATCTCCCGCGCTCAAGCGGGCCCGCGAGACCGTGCGCAGCTACGCCGAGGACGCCCGGACCCAGCTCGCCCCCCTCCCGCAGGGCCCGGCCCGCCGCGCCCTCGAATCCCTCTGCGACTACATCGCCGACCGCACCAGCTGACCCCGCGCCGGGCCGCTCCCTCCCGGGCGCACTCCCGCCCAGGGCGGGCCGGGGCAGAGCCGTCAGGGGTGGGTGAGCAGGCGGCTGCCGGTGAGCATGAGGGTGGCGGCCACCAGCATCGACGCCGCCGCGACGGCCCACATGGTGGGGTAGCCGAGGTGGGCGGCGACGGCGCCGAGGGCGAGCGGGCCGAGGCAGCCGCCCGCGTACACCCCGGTCTGGGTGATCGAGGTGGCGGCGGCCGGGGCCTGCGGGTGCAGCTTGACCACGGCGAAGTTCATCAGCCCGGGCCAGGCCCAGCCGAGACCGAAGCCGAGCACCACGCCGGCGACCAGCGGCACCGGGCCGGCCAGCGCGAGCAGGCCCAGCCCGCCGGCGCCGACCACCAGCATCCCGGCGATCAGGGCGACGTGGCCGCCGGCCCGGCGGTCGGCGAGCCAGCCCGCGCCCACCCGGGCCACCACGCAGACCGCGCTGCCCAGGGTCAGCGTGAGGCCGGCCAGGCCCGGTGACAGCCCCCGGCCGACCGACGAGTCCACCACGAACGTGCCCAGCGCGTTGGCCGCTGCGGCGGCCAACGTCGCCGCCAGCCCGACCACCACCAGCGCCCAGGTCGCCCGGCCGGCGCGGGAGGCGCCGGCCCGCGCGGTCCGCCCGCCCTCCTGCACGGGTACGGCCGGCAGCGCGGCCAGCGCGGCCACCGCCGCCGCCACGAACGCCCAGCGCCAGCCGGCGGTCAGCGCGATGGTGGGCACGGCCGCGCCGGCCAGCAGCGTGGAGACCGGGATCGCGGCCTGCTTCACCCCGAACGACAACCCCTGCCGGTGCGCGGGCACGTGCCGGGCCAGCGCGGCGTTGCTGGCGAGCTGGCCGAGGGCGTTCGCGGCGGCGCTGAGCCCGAGCAGGGCCACCAGCGCCGGGTACGACCGCGCCAGCGCCGCCACGGCCAGCAGCGAGCCGGCGGAGAGCAGGATGCCGGCGCGGGCCACCACGGCCGGGCCGTACCGCTCGACCAGCGCCCCGGAGGGGACGGAGGCGAGCGCGCTGATCCCGAAGTAGACCGAGACGGCGAGACCCAGCCCGGCGGGGGAGAAGTGGAGGTCGTCGGCCATCTGCACGGCGAGGCCGCCGACCAGGAAGACGGGCAGCACGCAGGCGATGGTGGTGGCGATGGCGCCCGCGCTGGCGCGGACGGTCCGCCGCGGCGCGTGAGGTGCGGGGTCGAGCAGGGTGTCGGTCATGGTCAGGCAAACCTACGCCGTCACGTTTTGGCAGCGGATCGTGTCTGTCGGTGCACGGCCCGTGCCCGGTGATCTGGCATCCTCGATCCGAACAGGCATTTCGCACTCGGCCTGTTTTTCATATGGTGTAAGTCCCCGGCGGCGGAGGTGGTTGTGCGCGACCCCTTGGCGGAACCTTCGGACCTGATCCGGAGCGTGTCCCGCGCGCTTCGAGTGCTCGAGTCGGTCGGTCGTGCGCCCAAGGGCCTGACCGTCAAGCAGATCGCCCGCCGCTGCGAGCTGACCGTGGCCACCACGTACCACCTGGTGCGCACCCTGGCATACGAGGGCTACGTGATCCGCCGCGAGGACGGGACATACATCGTGGGGCTGGAGGTGGCCGACCGCTACCGCGAACTGGTGACCGCGTTCCGCGGGCCGCAGGCGGTCGGTGAGTCGCTCCGCCGGGCGGCCGTCGACACCGGGTACAGCCACTACCTCGGGCGTTTCGTGGGCGGCCAGGTCGCCGTCACGGCGGTCGCCGAGGGGCCGCGGTCGCCGTACCTGGAGGACCTGGTGCCCGGCTTCGACGAGGGCGCGCACGCCACCGCGCTCGGCAAGAGCCTGCTCGCCACCCTCACCGCCGAGCAGCGCTTCCGCTACCTGCGCGAGTACGGCATGCGCCCGTTCACCAGCGCCACCCTGACCACCGTCGAGGCGTTCGAGGCCGACCTGGCCGCCGGTGACCGGCGCGGCATGCAGCTGGAGCTGGGGCAGTTCCGGCAGGGTGTGGCCTGCGCCGCCGTGCTGGTCACCCCGGACAAGGACATCGAGCGTCGGGTGGTGCTGGCCTGCGCGCTGCCAGCCAGCGAGATGATGACCTCCGCCCGGGTGGTCCGGGCCAAGCTACTCACCGTCGCCCGGGCCGTCGCCGACGGCATCGCCGCTGAGGGCTGACCGGCACCGCCGGTCGCGGGTCGGCCGGCCGGGACACCGGACCTGCCGCGTCTCGTTCCGCTCGGGGCGGCGCGAAGGGCCCCGTCCCTGGCGGGAAGCGGGGCCCTTCGGGCGGCGGTCCAGCGCCGGACCGCCACGGGGAACGTCAGCGGGACGTTCACGCCGACCCCGCCGCCGGGCCTCGGTTCCTCGCGTCGCGGGCAAGACGACTGCTCCGTGTGCCCGCGCGGCTGGAGCAGCTCGTCGAGGACGGCCGCACCAAGACCCTGCTCCACACTGCCGAGGCGGACTCGGCGCTGGGCGACGTCGTCGGTGGCACGGCGGAATCACCCGCGCGCCTACCGGGCGGACGCTGCCAGGACCCGGTGAGCGCGGGTCGGCCGAGATGTGAACCGGGTATGAATACATGCGGCGCGAGCTGCGGTGAACCGATCGGGGCCACCGCACGTATTGACGGGCGAACGCACCGCCCGGACCCGCCGTCGAGAGCGAGGTGTCCGCCATCACCGACCACGACGCCCAACTGCTGCGCGCGCTGCACGACGAGCACGCCGACGCGCTCTTCGCGCACGCCCTCCGGCTGGTCAACGGCGACCGGACGCGCGCCGAGGACCTGGTGCAGGAGACGCTGCTGCGGGCGTGGCGGCACCCGGAGGCGCTGGACCCCACCCGCGGCTCGGTCCGCGCCTGGCTCTTCACCACCGCCCGGAACCTGGCGATCGACGCCTGGCGGCGCCGGTCCACGCGCGTCGGCGAGGTCTACACCGACGAGCTGCCCGAGCCCGCCGACACGGTCGACGAAACGGAGCGCGCGGTGGAGGCGTGGACCGTGGCCGAGGCGCTGAACCAGCTCAGCCCGACCCACCGCGAGGTGCTGGTCGAGTGCTTCTACCAGGGACGGTCGGTGGCCGAGGCCGCCGCCCGGCTCGGCGTGCCACCGGGCACGGTCAAGTCGCGCACCCACTACGCGCTGCGCTCACTACGGTTGGTCCTGGCCGAGATGGGGGTGACCCGATGACCCGCTGCGAGTTCGCGCACGACGACGGCGCGTACGTGCTGGGCGCCCTCGCTCCCGGCGACCGCGCCGCGTACGAGCGGCACCTGGCCGGCTGCGCGACCTGCCGGGAGGCAGTGGCCGAGATCGCGGTCCTGCCGGGGCTCCTCGGTCGGCTCGACCCGGCCGGGCTGGAGCAGTTCCTCCCGTCCGCGTCCGAGACCTCGCGGCTGCCCGCGCTGCTCTCCGCCGCCCGGGACCGCCAGCGCCGCGCGCGATCCCGGTCCCGCCGACGGTACGCGCTGACCGCGCTCGCCGCCGCCGTGCTCGCCCTGCTGGTGGGGGTCGGGGTGACCCTGGCCCGTCCGGACGCGGCCGACCCTGCGGAGGTGCCGATGGTGGCCATGCGGCCGGTCGCCGGCACGGTGCCCGTGCACGCGGAGATCGGGTTGACCCGCACCGACTGGGGGACCCAGGTCACCATGCACTGCGGCTACGACCAGTGGGGCGGGCACCGCCAGGCGTGGACCTTCCGGCTGGTGGCCCACGGCCCGGACGGCGCGACGGAGCAGATCGGCTCCTGGCTCGCCGCCCCCGGCGAGGACGTCCGTCTCACCGGCGCCACCCGCTTCACCGGCGGCGAGCTGGTCCGGCTGGAACTGCTCCGCGGGGACAACACCCCCGTCCTCACCTACGA
>NZ_QGKS01000335.1 GCF_003172935.1 Micromonospora sicca
CCAGCGCATCGTCATGGCCCGCCCGAACGGTTCCGCCCGGTCAGCCCTTGAGCAGCTGGCGGGCCATGACGATGCGCTGGACCTGGTTGGTGCCCTCGTAGATCTGGGTGATCTTGGCGTCCCGCATCATCCGCTCGACCGGGTAGTCGCGGGTGTAGCCGTACCCGCCGAGCAGCTGCACCGCGTCGGTGGTGATCTCCATGGCGGCGTCCGAGGCGAAGCACTTCGCGGCCGCGCCGAAGTAGGTCAGGTCCGCGTCGCCACGCTCGGACTTGCCGGCCGCGGTGTAGGTGAGCTGCCGGGCCGCCTCCAGCTTCATGCCCATGTCGGCGAGCATGAACTGGATGCCCTGGAACTCGGCGACCGCCTTGCCGAACTGCTTGCGCTCGCTCACGTACCCCTTGGCGTAGTCCAGCGCGCCCTGCGCGATGCCGACCGCCTGGGCGGCGATGGTGACCCGGGTGTGGTCCAGGGTCTTCATCGCGGTGGCGAAGCCGGTGCCCTCGGCGCCGATCATCCGGTCCGCCGGGATCCGGACGTTGTCGAGGTAGACCTCGCGGGTCGGGGAGCCCTTGATGCCCAGCTTCTTCTCCGGCGCGCCGAAACTGACCCCGGCGTCGGACTTCTCCACCACGAAGGCGGAGATGCCCCGCGAGCGGGCTGTGGGATCGGTCACAGCGAACACGGTGTAGTACTCGGAGACGCCGGCGTTGGTGATCCACCGCTTCACGCCGTTGAGCACCCAGTGATCGCCGTCCCGCACGGCCCGGGTCGTCATGGAGGCGGCGTCGCTGCCCGCCTCCGGCTCCGAGAGGCAGTACGAGAACATCGCGTCCCCGGCGGCGACCGGGGTCAGGTACTTCCGCTTGAGCTCCTCCGAGCCGGCCAGGATCAGCGGCATGGTGCCCAGCTTGTTGACCGCGGGGATCAGCGAGGCCGAGGCGCAGGCCCGCGCCACCTCCTCGATCACGATGGCCGTGGCCAGCGCGTCCGCGCCGGCGCCGCCGTACTCCACGGGGATGTGCGGGGCGTGGAAGTCGGCGGCCCGCAGCGCGTCGTACGACGCCTTCGGGAACTCGCCGGTCTCGTCCGCTTCAGCCGCATGCGGGGCCACCTTGGCCGCACAGACCTCACGGACCGCCTCCCGGATCGCCTCGTGCTCCTCCGGCAACCGGTAGACGTCGAACGACTGCTCTGCGGCCATGTTGGCCCCTCCCCTTCACCGCTATCATGCCCAGTCTGTAGCGCCTGAGAACCGCCGACCGCGCAGAGTGAAGGATAGCGACCGGCGTTCTGGTGCTCCTTGCCGCCGCGTAGGCTCGTGCGTGACAGGCGTCGACGTCGACCGGCGACCACAGAACGTCCCCCAACCGGTGCCCGGCCAGGCGCCGCAGCCGAACGCGACGCAAGGAAGCGCCGCCAGTGCGAGCGGAGAAGACAGGCGTGACGATCCCGTACCCGAACACCCAGCCGGTGCCGGCCATCGCCGCAGTGACCCCGCCCTCCGGCGCGGCCCGGCCCAGGGTGACCTTCCTCGGCACCGGTTACCTCGGTGCGACGTACGCCATCTGCTACGCGGAGCTCGGCTACGAGGTGCTCGGCTTCGACGTCGACGTCGACAAGATCGCCAAGCTGAACGCCGGCGAGGTGCCGATCCACGAGCCCGGCCTGGACGAGCTGCTGCGGCGCAACCTGGCCGCCGGCCGGCTGCGGTTCAGCACCGACATCGCCGAGACCGCCGAGTTCGGCGACGTGCACTTCATCTGCGTGGGCACCCCGCAGCGCGCCGACGGCATGGGCGCCGACCTGTCCTACGTCGAGGCGTCGGTGACCAGCCTGGCCCAGCACCTGACCCGCAAGGCGCTGATCGTCGGCAAGTCCACCGTCCCGGTCGGCACCGCCGAGTGGGTCGAGCAGCTCGTCGGCAAGCACACCCCCGCCGACCTCGGCGTCGAGGTGGCGTGGAGCCCCGAGTTCCTCCAGGAGGGCTTCGCCGTCGACGACGTGCTGCGCCCCAACCGGATCGTGGTCGGCGTCAAGAGCGAGTGGGCCAACGGCATGCTCTACGCCGCCCACAAGGGCGTCTTCGACCTGGCCGCCACCGAGGACCGCGAGGTCCCCCTGGTGGTCACCGACTTCGCCACCGCCGAGCTGGTCAAGGTCGCCGCGAACGCCTTCCTGGCCACCAAGATCTCGTTCATCAACGCGATGGCCGAGGTCTGCGAGGCCGCCGGCGGCGACGTCACCCAGCTGGCCCGCTCGATCGGGTACGACCCCCGGATCGGCAACCGCTTCCTCCAGGCCGGTCTCGGCTTCGGCGGGGCCTGCCTGCCCAAGGACATCCGCGCCTTCCAGGCCCGCGCCCAGGAGCTCGGCGCCGGCGAGGCGCTGCGCTTCCTGCACGAGGTCGACCTGATCAACCTGCGCCGCCGGACCCGCGTGGTCCAGCTCGCCGCCGAGCTGCTCGGCCGCCGCTCCGGCCCGGCCGGTCCGGACCTCTCCGGCACCCGGATCGCCGTGCTCGGCGCCACCTTCAAGCCGAACACCGACGACGTCCGGGACGCCCCGGCGCTCGCGGTCGCCTCGCTGCTCGGCAAGGCCGGGGCCGACGTGCACGTCTTCGACCCGCAGGGCACCGAGAACGCCCGCCGGGCGGTGCCCGAGCTGACGTACGAGGAGACCATGACCGACGCCGTCAGCGGCGCGGACCTGGTCTGCGTGCTCACCGAGTGGGCCGAGTTCCGCAACGCTGACCCGGTCGCCCTGGGCGAGCTGGTGCGGGGCCGGCGGGTGGTCGACGGGCGCAACTGCCTCGACTCCACACTGTGGACCCAGGCGGGTTGGGAGTACCGCGGCATGGGCCGCCCCTGACCCTCACCCGACGCGTACGGCCGGCCGTGGAACTGCTCCACGGCCGGCCGTTCCTTTTGTTGCCCCGAACGCATTTGTTGCCCCGAACGCGCCGCCAACGGTCGAAATCCGCGCCCGGTCAGGGCATGCTGCGACAGTGGAGGTCCACACCGCGGGCCGGCCGGACGGAGGGGTGTCGTGCAGACCTTCAGATGCGCCTCGTGCGGGCGGGAGATCAAGCCGGCCATCATCTGTCCGCACTGCGGCGCCGACCAGCCACAGTGGGCCGAGCACCTGGCGGAGATCGAGCGCTCGATCGCGGAGATGAAGGCGCGCGACGCCGAGATCGCCCGTGAACAACGGCAGATCGCCGCCAAGATGCAGGCCGCCCTCTTCCAGCGGGACATCCTCGCGCACGCCGGTGAGGAACGGATCAAGCAGGCGACCCGGCCCCGCCGGGTGCTGCGCCGCCGGCCGGGTCGCCGGCCGCCGACGGCCACCACCGGCGCGCCGCCCCGGGTGCCCCGGCAGGGCACCCCGCCACCCGGCCCGGACGACCTGCCGCCGTCGCCGCCCCGGTCCACCCCGCAGTGGCTGGACGTGGACGACCCGGAGCACCCGCCGGAGGCCTCCTCCCGGGAGGTGCAGAACATCCCGCTCGGGCTCGGCGCGCTGCTGCTCGGCGTGGCCGCGGTGGTCTTCGCCGCGGTCGCCACCAGCTCGATGGACGCGTTGGCCCGGCTGGGCGTGCTGGTGGTCGCGACGGTGCTGATGCTGCTCGCCCCGCCGGTGCTGGCCCGCCGCGGGCTCACCTCCACCGCCGAGACGATCGCCGCGGTCGGCCTGCTGCTGGTGCCGCTGGCCGGGTACGCCCTCTGGGCGGTCGACCGGATCGGCGGCGGCGCCTCGGGCGCGGTCTTCGCCGGGTCGATCTTCCTGATGACCACCCTGGTGGCCTTCGGGTACGCCCAATGGACCGGGCTGCGCGCGCCGCGCTTCGCCACCGTGCTCGCCGCCCAGCCGGTGCTGCCGCTGCTGGCGTACGACCGGATCACCGGGCCGGCCGGCTGGGCGCTGGTGCTGACCGTGGTCGCGGTGGTCGACCTCGCGCTGGCCCGCTCGGCGGTGATCCTCGAGCGACCGGTCCGGCGTGACCTGCCCACCCCGCCGCCACCC
>NZ_QGKS01000491.1 GCF_003172935.1 Micromonospora sicca
AGGACGAGCCGTCCCCGCAGCAGCCCGAATCCGGCGACATGCCGGAAGAGCCGGCCGACCCCGCGCCGGCAGCGAGCGCTGACCAGGTTCCGTCGGCGGTCGACGGTGACCCGACCGGACCGGCCGGCGTCGCCGCCGATTCGGCCGGAAAGCCGGCGGAGCACGTCGACTCGGTGGGGGAGCCGGCGGAGCAGGCCGACTCGGCGGACGAGGCCGCGGCGCAGGTGGAGCCGGGGGAGCGGGGCGCCGCCGCGGGCGTACCGAAGAAGCAGCCGGCGGGGCGGCGGCGGGCGACGCCCGCGCCGGAGCCGGCGCCCGAGCTGGACGACGCCGAGCTGCGCGGCGCGCTGGAGGCGATCCTGCTGGTGGTGGACGAGCCGGTCAGCGAACTCACCCTCGCCGAGGTGCTGGAGCAGCCGGCCGAGCGGATCGGCCCGATGCTGGACGAGATCGCCGCCGGCTACACCGCGGCCGGGCACGGTTTCGAGCTGCGCCGGGCGGCGGGTGGCTGGCGTCTCTACACCCGCCCGGAATACGCGGCCTACGTCGAACGGTTTGTACTGGACGGGCAGTCGGTACGACTGACCCAGGCCGCGCTGGAGACACTTGCCGTGATCGCGTACAAGCAGCCGGTCACGCGGTCGCGGATCTCCGCCATCCGCGGTGTGAACTGCGACGGGGTGATCCGTACGCTGGTCTCCCGCGGCCTGGTCGAGGAGTGCGGCACCGAACCCGACAGCGGGGCGTTCCTGTACCGGACGACCACGATGTTCCTGGAGAAGCTCGGGCTGAACTCGGTGCACGACCTGCCGCCGCTCGCCCCGTTCCTCCCCGACGACGTAGAAGAGCTTGCCGATGCCACGCGATGACCGCACCATCCGTACCGACGCGCCCGAGGGCGAGCGCCTGCAGAAGGTGATGGCCGCCGCCGGCGTGGGCTCCCGCCGCGCCTGCGAGGACCTGATCTTCCGGCGCCGGGTGACCGTCGACGGGCGGGTCGCGAAGCTCGGCGACAAGGTCGACCCGGCCACCGCCGTGATCCACGTCGACGGCGAGCGTCTCGTGGTCGACACCCGGCTGGTCTACCTGGCCATGAACAAGCCCCGCGGGGTGGTCTCCACCATGGCGGACGAGAAGGGGCGCACCGCGCTCGCCGACTTCCTCGGCAACCGCGTGGAGCAGCGGGTCTACCACGTCGGGCGGCTCGACGCGGACAGCGAGGGGCTGCTGCTGCTCACCAACGACGGCACCCTCGCCCACCGGCTGATGCACCCGTCGTACGGGGTGTCGAAGACGTACCTGTGCGAGGTGGCCGGGCCGATCCCGCGCAACCTGGGCAAGCGGCTGATGGCCGGGGTGGAGCTGGAGGACGGCCCGGTGACGGTCGAGTCCTTCAAGGTGGTGGACACGCTGGGCAAAACCGCCCAGGTGGAGCTGACCCTGCACGAGGGGCGCAAACACATCGTCCGGCGGCTGCTGGCCGAGGTGGGGCACCCGGTGGCCCGGCTGGTGCGTACCTCGATCGGGCCGATCCGGCTGGGTGACCTGCGCGCCGGGCGGACCCGCCGGCTGACCAACGCCGAGGTCGCCGCGCTGTTCAAGGCCGTCGGCGACTGACCGGAGCCGTTCCGGGTACCGCTGAGGGTAGGCTTCCTCGCGGCCGAGGTGGACCGCGCGTGTCGCGGGTCGCGCCCGGCGGCGTCGCGCGCGTGCCCGGACGGCATCGCGGGCATCATTGACGAAGGACAACCGCTCAACGGCGCCGGAAAAACCGGCGACCCGCGAGGTACGGGCTGAGGAGGAACACGGTGGGGGAGAACGAACGGACCGGGCGGTGCGTGGTCGCTGTGGACGGGCCATCCGGTTCGGGTAAGTCCACCGTCTCGCGGCGGCTCGCCGTCAGCCTGGACGCCCGCTACCTGGACACCGGCGCAATGTACCGGGCGCTCACCTGGACGGTGCTGCGCTCCGGGGTCGACCTGACCGACGCGGAGTCGGTGGCCAAGGTCGCCGGCGAGGTGGACCTGCGCATCGGCACCGACCCGCAGGGGTACGGCGTGACCGCCGACGGCGTGAACGTCGACAAGGAGATCCGCGGGCCGGAGGTGACCGGTTCGGTCTCCGCGGTGGCCGCGGTGCCGGCGGTCCGGGAGATGCTCGTCGCCCGGCAGCGGCAGATCATCGCCAACGCCCGCCGGATCGTGGTCGAGGGCCGCGACATCGGCTCGGTGGTGGCGCCCGACGCCGACCTGAAGGTCTACCTGACCGCCTCCGAGGCGGCCCGCGCCCAGCGGCGCAGCGCCGAGGACGCCGCCGACGTGGCGGCCACCGCCGCCGACCTGGCCCGCCGCGACAAGCTCGACTCGACCCGCAAGATCAACCCGTTGCAGCAGGCCCCGGACGCGGTGGTGCTGGACACCACCGAGCTGGGCATCGACGAGGTCGTCGCCCGGCTGCGCCAGCTGCTCATCGAACGGGGTGTGGCATGACCGAGGACAGCACTGGTTGGGTGGAGCTGCGCGAGCCGGACCTCGACACCGAGGAGCCGTCCGGCCCGCAGCCCGTGGTGGCCGTGGTCGGCCGCCCGAACGTGGGCAAGTCGACGCTGGTCAACCGCCTCATCGGCCGCCGCCAGGCGGTCGTCGAGGACATCCCCGGGGTGACCCGGGACCGGGTGCCGTACGACGCCCAGTGGAATGGTCGGGCCTTCACGGTGGTGGACACCGGTGGTTGGGAGCCGGACGCCAAGGACCGGGCCGCGGCGATCGCCGCGCAGGCCGAGACGGCCGTCGCCACCGCCGACGTGGTGCTTTTCGTGGTCGACGCGATGGTCGGTTCGACCGATGTGGACGAGGCCGCGGTGAAGATGCTGCGGCGCAGCGCCAAGCCGGTCATCCTGGTGGCGAACAAGACCGACAACACGGCCATCGAGATGGAGGCGACCGCGCTCTGGTCGCTCGGCCTCGGTGAACCGTTCCCGGTCTCCGCGCTGCACGGCCGGGGCTCGGGTGACCTGCTCGACGCCATTCTTGAGGCGCTGCCCGAGGCGCCGAAGATCGTCGAGAACCGGCCGCGAGGTCCCCGCCGGGTGGCCCTCGTCGGCCGGCCCAACGTCGGCAAGTCCAGCCTGCTCAACCGCTTCTCCGGTGAGCTGCGCGCGGTCGTCGACTCGGTCGCCGGCACCACCGTCGACCCGGTCGACAGCCTGGCGGAGATCGGCGGCGAGACCTGGCAGCTGGTGGACACCGCCGGGCTGCGCAAGCGGGTCGGCAAGGCCAGCGGCACCGAGTACTACGCCAGTCTGCGGACCGCCGGGGCGATCGAGGCGGCCGAGGTCGCGGTGGTGTTGCTCGACGCCAGCGAGCCGATCAGCGAGCAGGACCAGCGGATCCTCTCCATGGTCACCGAGGCCGGCCGGGCCCTGGTCATCGCCTTCAACAAGTGGGACCTGGTCGACGCCGACCGCCGGTACTACCTGGACAAGGAGATCGAGCGGGAGCTGCGCCGAATCCCCTGGGCGATCCGGCTGAACCTGTCCGCCATGACCGGCCGGGCCGTGGACAAGCTCGCCCCGGCGCTGCGCAAGGCCCTGGCCAGCTGGGAGACCCGGGTGCCGACCGCGCAGCTCAACCAGTGGCTCACCGCGCTGGTCCAGGCCACCCCGCACCCGGTGCGCGGCGGCCGGGCCCCGAAGATCCTCTTCGCCACCCAGGCAGGGGTCGCGCCGCCGCGGTTCGTGCTCTTCACCACCGCGCCGCTGGACGCCGGTTACCAGCGCTTCGTCGAGCGCAAGCTCCGCGAGGAGTTCGGCTTCGAGGGCAGTCCGGTGGAGATCTCGGTACGCCCGCGCAAGAAGCTCGGCCCGGGCGGCCGCGGCAAGGCCCACGGCTGACCGTACGTCCGAACGCCGGGCGGCCCCCGCGCCGCCCGGCGTTTCCGCTACCCGCACCAACCTCCTAGGACGCTCTAGAGGATGTGCGGGTGGCGCCGGCGACCGAGTCGACGACCGCGCGCAGCTCAC
>NZ_QGKS01000492.1 GCF_003172935.1 Micromonospora sicca
CGCGGTCGCGGGCCGCCGAGCCGCCCCGCGACCGCGTCCCGCAGGCCGGCCGGCAGCGCCGCCCAGGCGGGGCGCACGGCGGTGGCGTCGTACGGCACCGGGGGCAGCGAGATCGCGGGCACCCGCCCATGCTGCCCGACGGTGCCCGCCCGGTCGTGCCGGCGGTCGGGTGTCGGTCGGCTCTGCCAGACTGCCAGCCATGCGGACCGACGACTTCTGGCAGCTGATCGACCGGGCCCGGGAGGGCGGCGGGGGAGAGCCCGACGCCATCGCCGCCCGGGCGGTCGCCCTGCTGGCCGAGCGGGACCCGGACGACATCGTCGAGTACGCCCACCACCAGCGGCGGGTGCTCGCGGCGTCCTACCGGGTGGACCTGTGGGGCGCGGCCTATCTGATCAACGGGGGCGCCTCCGGCGACGGCTTCGAGTACTTCCGTGGCTGGCTGATGACCCAGGGCCGGGCGGTGTTCGCCCGGGCGGTCGCCGCCCCCGACTCCCTCGCCGAGCTGCCCCGCGTGCGGGCCGCCGCGCTCAGCGGCGAGGAGTTCGAGTGCGAGGACATGCTCGCGGTGCCCTGGGAGGCGTACCGGAAGGCCACCGCGGCCGACCTGCCGGCGGACCGCGACCCGGTGCCGGTGCCCGATCTGAACGACTTCTGGGACTTCGACGACGACGAGGAGGCGCGTCGCCGGCTGCCCCGGCTCGCCGCCCTCTTCGTCGAGCCGCCGGCGGAGTGACCGATCGGGCCTTCGACGGCAGCCAGGAGTGATCGGACCGCGTCCGGAGCGACGTGGGAGCATAGAGGGGGCCGGCGCGTGCCGGCCCCCTCACGTCAGCCGACCAGAACGGACCGCTGTGCCACCGAAGCTCGATCCCGGCGCGAATGCTCCTGGTGCCACCGACCCCGGTCGCATCCGGAACTTCGGCATCATCGCCCACATCGATCACGGGAAGTCGACCCTGGCCGACCGGATGTTGCAGCTCACCGGCGTGGTCGACCCCCGGCAGATGCGTGCCCAGTACCTGGACCGGATGGACATCGAGCGCGAGCGCGGCATCACGATCAAGAGCCAGGCCGTCCGGATGCCGTGGACCATCCGCGAGGGTGAGCGGGCCGGTGAGCACGCGGTGCTCAACATGATCGACACGCCGGGGCACGTCGACTTCACGTACGAGGTGTCCCGGTCGCTGGCCGCCTGCGAGGGAGCCGTGTTGCTGGTCGACGCCGCACAGGGCATCGAGGCGCAGACCCTGGCCAACCTCTACCTGGCGCTCGAGAACGACCTGCGCATCATCCCGGTGCTCAACAAGATCGACCTGCCGGCCGCCCAGCCCGAGAAGTACGCCGAGGAGCTCGCCCACCTGATCGGTGGCGACCCGGCGGACTGCATCAGGGTCTCCGGCAAGACCGGCGAGGGCGTGCCGTACCTGCTGGACGAGATCGTCCGGCAGTTCCAGCCCCCGGTCGGCGACGCCGACGCCCCGGCCCGGGCGATGATCTTCGACTCGGTGTACGACGTCTACCGGGGCGTGGTCACCTACGTCCGGGTGATTGACGGGCGGATCAGCGCGCGCGACCGGATCAAGATGATGTCCACCGCCGCGGTGCACGAGCTGCTGGAGATCGGCGTCATCTCGCCGGAGATGGTGAAGGCCGACGCACTCGGCGTCGGCGAGGTGGGTTACCTGATCACCGGAGTGAAGGACGTCCGCCAGTCCCGGGTGGGTGACACCGTCACCATCAATTCGCGGCCGGCGGCCCAGGCCCTCGGCGGCTACAAGGACCCGAAGCCGATGGTCTACTCGGGCCTCTACCCGATCGACGGGTCGGACTACCCGAACCTGCGCGAGGCGCTGGACAAGCTCAAGCTCAACGATGCCGCGCTCGACTACGAGCCGGAGACGTCGGGGGCGCTGGGCTTCGGCTTCCGCTGCGGCTTCCTCGGCCTGCTGCACCTGGAGATCATCCGGGAGCGGCTGGAGCGCGAGTACAACCTCGATCTGATCTCCACCGCGCCGAACGTGGTCTACCGGGCCATCACCGAGGACGGCCAGGAGATCGTGGTGACCAACCCGAGCGAGTACCCGACCGGCAAGATCGCCGAGGTGTACGAGCCCGTCGTCCGGGCCACCGTGCTCACCCCGAACGACTACGTCGGCGCCGTCATAGAGCTGTGCCAGGGTCGCCGGGGCAGCCTGCTCGGCATGGACTACCTCTCCGCGGACCGGGTGGAGCTGCGCTACACCCTGCCCCTCGCGGAGATCATCTTCGACTTCTTCGACCAGCTCAAGAGCCGCACCAAGGGCTACGCCTCGCTGGACTACGAGCCATCCGGCGAGCAGGCCTCCGAGCTGGTCAAGGTCGACATCCTGCTGCACGGCGAGCCGGTGGACGCGTTCAGCGCGATCGTGCACAAGGACAAGGCGTACAACTACGGCGTCACCATCGCGGCGAAGCTGCGCAACCTGATCCCCCGCCAGCAGTTCGAGGTGCCGATCCAGGCCGCCATCGGCAGCCGCGTGATCGCCCGGGAGACCATCCGGGCGATCCGCAAGGACGTGCTCGCCAAGTGCTACGGCGGTGACATCAGCCGGAAGCGCAAGCTGCTGGAGAAGCAGAAGGAAGGCAAGAAGCGGATGAAGATGGTCGGCCGGGTGGAGGTGCCGCAGGAGGCCTTCATCGCCGCGCTCTCCTCCGACTCCGGGGACGGCAAGGCCCCCGGCAAGAAGTAGCCCCGCTCGCGTCACCCCAGCACGGCCGGCGCCCCGCCGGAGCGACCCGCACCCGGGTCCTCCGCGCGGGGCGCCGCCGTTCGTGGTCGTACCGTCGATGAATTTCTCCCGTCCCGGACGCCGTCGTCGGGTCGGCCGGCACCCGCTCCCACCTGCGGGGTGTCGCCTGCTGCCCGAACCGACGCGCGGCCCGGACATCGACCTTGCACGACGTCCGGCAGATTGACTCGGTTTGGATTTCCGGTCGCTCGGGCACTTAGCGGTCACGACAGGAACCACACGACACCGTGTGAAACTTCTGAAGAAGGAGGGCGACCGTGGAGCTCACCGTGTGGGGCATCATCACCGCCATCGTTGTTGGTCTCATCGTCGGCGCTCTGGGCCGCCTGGTCGTTCCGGGTCGCCAGAACATGCCGATGTGGCTGCACATGCTGATCGGTATCGGCGCCGCGCTGCTCGGTACGGTCATCGCCCGGGCGCTGGGCATCGCCACCGAGACCGCCGGTATCGACTGGCTGGAACTGCTGGTCCAGGTCGTGGTGGCCGCCATCGCCGTGGCCCTGGTGGCGGCCGGCGTGGGTCGTCGCCGCAGCGTCTCCCGCTACTGACCCAGCCTGAACTGCCGAAACGGGCGCCCGACCGGCAGGTCGGGCGCCCGTTCCGCATTGTGTCCAGGTGCGGCCGCACCGCGAAATATTCCACGGATTCGACCCCCAGGATGCCTTCGTCACCCGAGTCGGTTTGGGTTTTCGGCCGGTCGGGCAATTGGCGGTGACGGCAGGAAACACACGACAGCGTGTGACTCGATTACTGAAGGAGGAGCGACCGTGGAGCTCACCGTCTGGGGCATCATCACCGCGCTCATCGTTGGTCTCATCGTCGGCGCTCTGGGCCGCCTGGTCGTACCGGGCCGTCAGAACATGCCGATGTGGCTGCACATGCTGATCGGCGTCGGCGCCGCGCTGCTCGGCACGATCGTCGCCCGCGCCTCGGGCTTCGCCGACACCGCCGGCATCGACTGGCGGGAGCTGCTGCTGCAGGTCCTGTTCGCCGCCATCGCCGTGGCCCTGGTGGCCGGCGTGGGTCGTCGCCGGAGCGTCTCCCGGTACTGACACACCCTGAATTGCTGAAGCGGGCGCCCGACCGGAAGGTCGGGCGCCCGCGTCGTGCGTGCCCTGTCTCTTATACCCATCTCCGAGCCCACGAGACGCGTAGTAAA
>NZ_QGKS01000296.1 GCF_003172935.1 Micromonospora sicca
TTGTCCTTGAACACCGCCACGACCTCGGCGGCAGCAGTAGCCCGCAGTTCCGCCTCTTGGGCCACCAGCGACGTCTCCTGGCCAGACGTACCCGACACCCGCACATACAACGCCTCACGGCGCGGCCGTTCCGCCTCACCCCGTCCGACGAACGCATCGAGCAACGCAGAGTCGAACCGACGCTCCCGACCAACCCACGTCACCGCCACCCGTCCCTCATCCGCCCACCGGCGCAGCGTCACAGGATGCACACCGATGTACTCAGCGGCCGGACCCAGACGCAGCAACGACATGATCAAGAACGTACCACATAGGTTCGCTTAGTTAATCAGCCAACACTTGCACACCCTCAGCGCGCCGCCGCGCTCCGGCTGACCTCGCCGGCCGACTCCTCGCCCAGCGCCACCCGCACCAGCGCCGACGCGAGCCGCCCGAAGTCGGCGTCGCCGACCAGGCCGGCCAGCCCGCCCGGGTTCGCCGGCAGCCCCAGCCGCTTCGCGCCGGCCAGGGTCCGCCGGTCGGCGTACGGGCGCAGGTCCGGCCAGACCGTCTGCGCCTCGCGCAGGAAGATGTCCGCCCCGGTGGGGCCGATGCCGGGGAACTCGGTGAGCAGCCGGCGCAGCGCCTGCCGGTCGCCGTCGGCCTCCCGGTGCATCCGCCGCAGGTCCCCGTGCCAGCGGTCCAGGCAGAGCCGGGCGCCGTTGTCCAGCATGGTGGCGGTCCGTTCGTCGTAGCGGCGGTAGTGGCCGCGGCCGAGCGCGTCGACCCGGTCCTGCCAGCTCGCCGCCTCCATCGCCTGCGGGGTCCGGTACCCGGCCGCGAAGAGCTCCCGCGCGGCGGCGAGGGCCACCCCGGCCCGGATCCGGGTGCTCAGCAGCGTGCTGAGCACCAGCAGCTGGTACAGCGGCTGCGGGCGGTCGGCCAGCCGGATCCCCGCCTCCTCGGCGTACGTCCGGCCCTGCCGGTCCAGCAGCACCCGCGCCATGTTCCGATCGTCCCGCATCCGTGGGGTGTACCCGTACCGCGTCGGCCCAGACCTGCGGCGGCGCCCCGGAATGCGTCCGACGGCGGCGGGTAACCCGTGCAGGTGCGCGGCCCACGTCGCGTGCTCCACCGGAAGGAGAGACCCGTGGTCAATCCGCAGCAGGAGGAGTTCCGGCGCAACAACAAGGGCGCCACGAGCCAGGACAGCAAGGGGCCCCGCTCGGCCGGGCATCCGCTGAACCGGGGCTCGTCGAACGCGGACGTCGGGCGGCCCGTCCCGAAGGGTCAGGTCTCGCCGTACGGCCCGGCGGGTGAGCCGGTGGCCGACGACGAGAGCGACGCCCGGGGCTAACGCCCGTGCCGCGACGGCGGCCGCAGCCGCTTCCAGGTGGCTGCGGCCGCCATTCCGTACGCCAGGTGCGGAACGATGTCAGCCAGCCAGTCCTTCGGTCGCCAGGTACGCGGGTGGGACACGCCGAGCGCGGCGATGGAGCCGTCCGTGGTGGCCATGACGCCGCCGCCGAGCACCCCGGCGGCGATCGGGAGCGGGACCCGTCGGCGGGCGGCGAGGAGGCCGAAGGCGGCCCCGGCGGCGATGCCGGTGGCGTACCCGAGCACGGGCCCGAGGCCCGAGCGGCGGGTGGCCGCCCGGTCCTCGGGCCCGAGGTCGACGTGCGCGGCCTCGGCGAGCCGCCGCACGGTCTCCTCCGGGGTGCTGCTCGCCGGGCGGGCCCGCGCCGCGATGTCGAGGTAGCCCATCACGTTCAACGCGACGGTGCCCACCGCACCCGCGATCGCGCCGTCGACCAGGGGCGCAGCTCTCACTTCGGGTCGCCCGGTTCGCGTTCGCCCTTCGGGCCGAACGTCCGTTCCCCCCGTACGACGCCCCGTTGGCCGCGGTCGTCCTGCAGGATCCGGTTGGCGACCTGGTTCGCCTCCTGGTCCGACGCCCGCCCGGACTGCTCGATCAGATCGCGCAGCCGCGCCCGTTCCTTGTCGTACGCGCTGCTGCCCGGCCGTGGTCCTGGCATCGCTGCCTCCTCCTGTAGGCGTGCCCGGCTCGTCTACCCGGCGCCGTCGGGGTCATTCGTGCCGGCGACGCTCACGCGGGGGAGCGGACCACGGCGACCGGGCACGCGGCGTGGTGCAGCAGGGCGTGGCCGACCGAGCCGAGGAGCAGCCCGGTCAGCTCGCTCCGGCCCTGGCTGCCGACCACCAGCAGCTGGGCCCGGCGGCTGGCCTCGGTGAGCGCGGCGACCGGCCGGCCGTGCACCACCGCACGGGTGACGGGGACCTCCGGGTACCGCTCGGTGAGCCCGGCGAGGGACTCGGCGAGTATCCGGGTCTCCTCCCCGCGCAGCTGGTTCTCCTCGTAGACCAGGGGTTGCATGTCGCCGGGGCCGCTGGAGACCGGGTGCGGGTAGGCGTGCACCGCGTGCAGTCCGGCGCCGCGCACCGCCGCCTCCTCGACGGCGAACTCGACCGCGGCCCGGGACAGCGCCGAACCGTCCACCCCGACCACCACCGGCCCGGCCGCGTGCTCCTCGCCCCGGACCACCAGCACCGGGCAGTCCGCGTAGGAGGCCACCTGGATCGCCACCGAGCCGACCACCAGCGACGCGAAGCCGCCCAGGCCCCGGTCGCCGAGCATGATCATCGCGGCGGTGGGGGACTCGCCGACCAGCACGGCGGAGGCCTCGCCGTCGATGATCTCCCCGGAGGCCCGTACCCCCGGCGCCGTCGCCTCCGCCTCGGCCACCGCCGCAGCCACCAGCTCCTGCGCCTGGCGCCGCAGGCCGCCGCCGGGCCCCTCGGCGACCGGATTCATCGCAGCGTGCAGCAGCGGCCAGATGAAGCCGTGCACCACCCGCAGCGGGCGGTGCCGGCGGGCCGCCTCGGCCGCGGCGAGGCGGACGGCCCGCAGCGCCGGCTCGGAGCCGTCCACGCCGACCACCACCGCCGCGCCGTTCGCCGAGTTCACCGCTGCACCTCCTGGCCGCCGGACGCCCGCGGCCAGTATCGCGGCCGGCGGCCGGTCCACGGGGCGATACCGCCGGAGCCGCCCCGTGGGTACGCTGTCGACCACCGCCCGGGGAAGGGAGCCTCGTCGATGGCCGAGCCCGACCAGCCGAGCACCGCCCGCATGATCGACTTTTGGCTCGGCGGCGAGCACCACTTCCCGGTCGACGTGGCCGCGGCCCGCGCCTTCGAGGAGGCGTACGGACCCTGCGCGGTGGTCTTCCGCTCGCTGCGGGAGTTCCTCGGCCGGGCGGTCCGGTCGATCGCCGACGCGGGGGTGGACAGCTTCCTGGTCTTCGGGGCCGGCGTGCCGACCCGGGGCAATGTGCACGAGGCCGCTCCCGAGGCGACCGTCCTCTACACCGACGTCGACCCGGTGACCATCCGGCTCGGCCAACGCATCCTCGCCGGCAGCGACCGGGCCGGCTACGGGTTCGGCGACGCCACCGACATCGGCACGATCGATCCCGCCCAGCTGCACCGGTTCGTCCCGGGCTGGGGGGGGCGGCCGGTCGGGGTGGTCTTCCTCGGGCTGGCCGCGTTCCTCGACGACGAGACGCTCTCCCGGACTCTGGACGAGCTCTACGAGGCGGTCGCGCCGGGCAGCTTCCTGGCCGTCGACTTCGCCGGGGAGGAGCTGGCCGCGTACCCCCGGGCGTTGGCGCTGATGGGCCCCGCGTTCCGGATGCGCCCGCCCGCCGCGTTCGGTCCGCTGCTGGGCCGCTGGGAGCCCACCGCCGATGGCGTCGGGCCGGTCGCCGGGTGGCGTCCGGACGGCGAGCCGGCCGCGGTGCCGGACCCCTTCTACGGCGCGGTGGCCACGAAGCCGTCCGCCTGACGGGCCCCGCCTCCCGTCCCGCCGCCCCTCGACCCGGCCCCGCGAGGGACCCGCCGCCGGCTCGGGTGCCCTGCCGCACGCCGGTCGGAACCGGCGTCGGGGATGCCGGCACGCCTCCGTA
>NZ_QGKS01000497.1 GCF_003172935.1 Micromonospora sicca
CCCCCACCCCGACCTTCAGCGCCTTCCTGCCCCTGCGACATCCAGACTCCAACCACCGGCGGCTGATCGACGTCCTGCGCGGCGGCCAGCGCCGGCACCACCACTGGCTGCTCCTCCACCCCCACACCCGCCCCGGCGAAGTCCTTTACTCCGGCCGCGTGCAGGTCCTGGACCACCGCGACGACATCGCCCCACCCGAGGCCCGGTGGCGCCCCCGGATGGTCACCTCGTCGCGGGTCGGCGACCAGGGCTACCCCGCGCTGGTCGCCGACGGCTACACCACCTCGACTGACAGCCTGATTTGCCGCTTCGACGCGCCCACGGCCCGACGCATCGCCGCCGACCTCGACGGCCCGTGGCGGTTCGACAGCATGCCCGGGCAGTACCCGCGGCTGCGCTTCAACGGGAGCACACTCCTCCTGCTTGAGGAGTACGACACCGGCGACCGGATCCGCCTCGACGTGGTCGACCGCTGCTATCCCGACCGCGACGGCTACTACAGCATCGGCGCCCACCTGTGGCTCTGGCACGACAGCGAAAAATGACCTGGTGAGGTCGCGTACCAGGTGGCGTCAGTCCGGGGCATGTCGAGGCTCGTACGGGCGCTGCCCGGCGATGTCCGGACGGCTCAGAATGTCCTCGACCGGCACGAGCTTCGGGTTGGTCGCCGGCTGTGCGCGCTGCCAGCGTTCCCGCCCCCGGTCGAATGCCTTGTTCACGGCGACAAGCGCCCCGAACATCGCCGCCTGAAGACCCTTGATCACCACGAGGACCTCCGCGGCGGCCCACCGTGCCGAAGGCTCGTCGGGGAATCGGAGCAGCAGGATCCCGAAGACCGCTGCCGCCACCGCGACGGCGTCACCTGTCCACCGGAGCGCCCGGAACCACCTGCCGCGCTTCTGCCGCTTCTCGGATCGGCCCGTTCGCAGAAAGGTGCCGAGTCCGGCGCTGCCTCGCCAATACCAGGCCGCAGAGAGCAGACAGGTGACGAGTTCCCACGCCAGGACTGCGGCGCCGATCCGCAGTGCGGTGCCGGCTGGGTCCAGCTCGTGGAAGCCGCCTACCCGGAGCGTGACGACGGTGACAGCGGTGGCGAAGACCGCGTTCACCACCGCCACCGCCCCGTACGTGCCGACGACGAATAGGACGCGTCGCAGCGGAGTTTTCAGGAACGCGTTGTCGTCCGTGGCCACAGCATCATTGAAGCGCCTACGCGCTCGGAACGGTGGCCTCCAGCTCACCGCCGGCGGGGCCGTCCCGAGCTGCTCACACTCACCCGGTGTTGGCAAGACCAGCAAGGGGTCGGCCCGCAGCTTGCGCCGCGGCTTACCGACGAATAGCGCATGTTTGGAATAGGTGCATTCCACCAATTTCCACTCGGATCCCGGCCCGATCCCGGATGCGTCTGGGCCTGACCGCGCTGACCGGCCGCGCCCGCCAGATTCTCTCCGTCGCCCACGACCGCCCGCACACCAGCCGGCGGACACCCCCTGCTGACCTGACACCCGCACGACCTGGCCGGTGCCCGGCCGCGCGATCCCGCGCATCCCCCGGCGCCTGCCGTACGGCCACCCGGGGCCCCACGGACGCCCACCATGGCGCCCGCCGTGACATTAGGCCGATCCAGGCGCGCTGGCAGCCGTACAAGGACGACCTCCGCGTCCCGAGACCCGGTCCTCGCACTTGATCACCGCCCCGGTCGAAGCGTGGATCAGTGCGCGGCCCCAACCCCGGCACCACTGCTCACGAGAAAGGGACACACCCATGACCGACACCCCCCACGAGACGGTTCCCACGCACAGCACGATCAAAGTGCTCGCCGCACTCGCCGAACTCGGCGAGGCCACCGCCGCGGCCGTGGCCGAGCACACCGAGCTCGGCTACTCCACGACCACCTCGAAGCTGCGCGCCTGGGAAGGCGCCGGGCAGGCGGAGCGGATGCGCACCGACGACGGGCGCGCGCTGTGGCGGCTGACCGCCGCCGGCCGCGCCGCCACCGCCACGACCGGCGAATCCGGCGGGCAACCTCCTGCCGACCCGGGTGAGCCCAACCCCAGCGTTGAGCTGAAGAACCCGGACGAGCGCAGCCGCAACGGTGACGGCCCGCTGGCCGCAGCGCCCGATGATCAGCAGGCAGGGGACGGCGACCACAACGAGCCGGCGGTGGTGGAAGCCGAACCCGTCGCGCCGCCGGCCGAGGATGCCACCACGCCCACTTCCGCTGATACCGGCAGCGCCGGTGAACCCCCGGCCGACCCGAGCCCGAATCAGGAGCCGACAGGTGGCGAGATCGTCGAGACACCGCACGCCGACGCCGCAGCGGCCAATGCCCGGCGAGCCGGCGGGTCGCTGCGGGGGGCGGTTCTGGACGTCCTCGAAGCCCATCCGGACCGGCAGTACAAGGTTGGCGAGCTGTGCAAGCTGATCGACGCCGCGAACGCCGGCACGGGCGCGGCGAAGGCCAGCGCGGGCGCGGCCGCCAACGCCCTGGCCAAGCTCGTCATCGCCGGGAAGGTCATCCAGACCGTGGAACGCCCGGCCACCTACCAGCTCGCCCCCACCAGTAGCGGCCAGTAACCGGCGTCTGTCCCCTGTAGCCCGAGGGCGGGCGTCGAAGTTTGGCGCCTCACGCCCGCCCCCGGTGCTCCTTACGAAGCAAGGAGCGACACGAGTGTCTCCCATCCTGCACACGATCGTCACCACCGTCGGCGGGATCCTCGCCGGCCTCGCCCTCGCTGGCGCCCTGCTGTGGCGCCAACACCACGCCCTCGAAGCGGCGCGCCACGACGCCACGCACGACGAGATCACCGGGCTGCCCAACCGGCGTCTCCTGCTCACCCGCCTGCGCGCCGCCCTCAACCACCACGGCTCCTTTGGGCTGGTGTTGCTCGACCTCGACCGGTTCAAGACGGTCAACGACACCTTCGGCCACGACACCGGCAATGTCCTGCTCGCGCAGGTCGGGCGGCTCCTCGCTGGCCTCGACGCGCCGGTCGAGGTCGCCGCGCGGCTGTCCGGCGACGAGTTCGCGCTGCTCGTCCGCGGTGACCGCGACGACGTGGCCGCCGCCGCCCAGGCCGCCTGGTCCAGCATCGGCGGCGCGCCGCTGCGCCTCACCGACGGCAACACGATCGAGGTCGGCGCGTCCGTCGGCTACACCCTCCTGCGGCTCGGCATAAGCCCACGGCAGGTCCTCGCCGAAGCCGATCAGGCCATGTACCAGGCCAAACGCCTCGGCCTCGGCGTGTGGGGCCACAGCCCGTTCACCGGAGCACCCGACTACGGGCGCAGCCGCGACCGACACCACCAGCACTGAAGCGAAACACGATCCGCATGCCCACCCGGGACCCCGCAGCCGCCGGCTGCGGGGTCCCTTCCCATTCCACCCCTAAAAAGGGAGACGACCGTGCTGTCCTTCCCCGCTGTCCACACCCTCGCCACCTGTCTACTCACCGTCGACGCCGACGCCGACGTCCTCGGCTGGGGTCGCCCCGCGACGCTGCTGCTGATCCACGACCGGCCCCTGCACCCCGACTGTCCGGCGAAGCTGCGCGCGATGCGCAGCGTCGAGTTCCCGCTGCACCCCGACGACCTGCTCACCGAACCCGCCGGGCTGCCCGCGCTGCTGCACCGCCTCGCCACCGGCCTCGGCCATCCGAACAGCAACGCCGCCATGCCGTATCGGGCCGCCCTCGACACCATCATCGGGCTTGTCCGCGACACCGAGCCCGACGCCCGGCTCCTGGCCTGGGCCGCCCTCTACGACGACATCCTCACCGTCTACGGCATGCCCCGGCAGGCGCGCCGCATCGACACCGTCGACACCGACGGCCGCGTCTACCAGCTCACCCACCTGCGCGGCGATGACCACCCCCTGCTGTCCATCGACGACACCCCCGACCCCGAGAACACCCCCGCCAC
>NZ_QGKS01000498.1 GCF_003172935.1 Micromonospora sicca
ACCCCGGGCCTGTCGTACAACGAGCCGGCGGCCGAGGCGGCGCCGGCGGCGCCGATGATCGCCAGGTCGGCACCGACCTCGGCGGTCTCGTCCTCGGCGACCTTGATCTCCAGCACGGTGCCGGCCACCGGCGAGGGGATCTCGGTGTCGACCTTGTCGGTGGAGACCTCCAGCAGCGGCTCGTCCACCTCGACCGTCTCGCCGACCTGCTTGAGCCAGCGGGTGACCGTACCCTCGGTGACGCTCTCACCCAGGGCCGGCATCTTCACCGGGGTGCCCTCGCCCGACGGCGCCGGGGCGGCCTGGGCCTGCGGCTGCTCCGGGGCGGGCTGCTCCCGCTCGGGCTCGGGACCCGCGCCCTCGGCGGCGGCCGTCGGCTCGGCGGCCGGCTCAGCCTGCTCGGCCGGGGCCTCCTGCGGGGCGGCCGCGCCGGCCTCCTCGCCCTCACCCGCGATGACGGCCAGCTCACTGCCGACCTCGGCGGTCTCGTCCTCACCGACCACGATGCGGCTCAGCACGCCCGCCGCGGGCGACGGGATCTCGGTGTCGACCTTGTCGGTCGAGACCTCGAGCAGCGGCTCGTCGACCTCGACGGTGTCGCCCTCCTGCTTGAGCCAGCGCGTGACGGTGCCCTCGGTGACGCTCTCGCCGAGCCGGGGCATGGTGACCGATACCGGCATGTTCTCCAGACTCCTTCATTCCCCTGGTGGGATCATCGCCCGTCGCCGGACGCCGCGGTTGTCGTGATCAGGCGTGCGAGTGCAGCGGCTTGCCGGCGAGGGCCATGTGCGCCTCGCCCAGGGCCTCGGTCTGCGTGGGGTGGGCATGGATGAGCTGCGCCACCTCGGCCGGGTACGCCTCCCAGTTGTAGATGAGCTGCGCCTCGCCGACCAGCTCGCCCACCCGGGCGCCGACCATGTGCACGCCGACCACCGGACCGTCCTCCAGGCGGACCAGCTTCACGAAGCCGGCCGTCTTGAGGATCTGGCTCTTGCCGTTGCCACCGAGGTTGTAGTTGTAGGTCTTGACCTTGTCGCCGTACTGCTCCTTGGCCTTCGCCTCGGTCAGGCCGACCGACGCCAGCTCCGGGTCGGAGTAGGTGACCCGCGGGATGCCCGCCTCGTCGATCACGGCCGGGTTCTGGCCGGCGATCTCCTCGGCGACGAAGATGCCCTGCTGGAAGCCGCGGTGGGCGAGCTGGAGGCCGGGCACGATGTCGCCGACGGCGTAGACGTTCGGCACGCTGGTGCGCAGCCGCTCGTCGGTCAGCACGTAGCCGCGGTCCATCTTGACCCCCTGCTCCTCGTATCCGAGGCTGGCGGTGTTCGGGCCGCGACCGACGGCGACCAGCAGCAGCTCGGCCTCGACGGTCTCCCCGCCGGAAATCGTCAGCTTGACGCCGTTGTCGGTCTTCTCGACCTTCTCGAACGGCTTGCCGACCTTGAAGTTGATCTTACGCTTGCGGAAGGCCCGCTCCAGCGCCTTCGACGACTCCTCGTCCTCGGCGGCGACCAGGCGGGGCAGCGCCTCGACGATCGTCACGTCCACGCCGAAGGACTTCCACACGCTGGCGAACTCGACGCCGATCACGCCGCCGCCCAGCACGATCACCGAGGACGGGACCCGGTCCAGGGTCAGCGCGTGGTCGCTGGTGATGATCCGCTCGCCGTCGATCTCCAGGCCGGGCAGGCTCTTCGCGTACGAGCCGGAGGCCAGGATGACGTTGCGGCCGGTGTAGCGCTTGCCGTCCACCTCGACGACGTTCTTGCCGACCAGCTTGCCGGCGCCCGCCACGAAGGTGATGTTCTTGGCGCCGCCGACCAGGCCCTGCAGGCCCTTGTACAGCCGGGAGATCACGCCGTCCTTGTACGAGTTGACCGCCGCCATGTCGATGCCGACCAGCTCGGCCTTGACGCCGAACTGCTCCGACTCCCGGGTCTGGTCGGCGATCTCCGCAGCGTGCAGCAGCGCCTTGGTGGGAATGCAGCCGTTGTGCAGGCAGGTGCCGCCGAGCTTGCCCTTCTCGATCAGCGCGACGGAGAGATCCAGCTGGGCGGCACGCAGCGCCGCCGCGTAGCCGCCGCTGCCACCTCCGAGAATGACGATGTCGAAGGTCGCTTCGTTCGGCTCGCTCACGTCCAACTCCCAGGTCGCGTCGCTGCATCGGGGGGTCACGGCGGGGGTGACACGGACAGACCCCACCTCGGTCATCTTGTCACTCCGACCTCGAGGGCGCGTACTGAGGTGCCCAACGACACGTCGCGGACACGTACTCTTGGCACCGTCTTCGATGGTGCACGGGGGAGGAGAAGGTCCGGTGGGGTTGTTCCGTCGACGGAAGCGGACGAGCGTGGCGAGCCGCGACCGGGGTGCCGACCGCGCCGACCTGGACCATCTGGAGAACTTCGTCCGGACCCGGCGGGGGGTCGAGGCGTACATCGAGCCGCGGACCACGGTCACCGAGACCACCGTCATGCTGATCGCCGACGACGGCGAATGGACCCGGCGGCGGATCGACGGCCCGGAGGGCGCCCGCCGCTTCGCCCACCGGCTGGCCATCCCGATCTACGACGTCCGCCTGATGGGCTACCCGCAACGCATGCGCGACTACAACGAACGCCGCAAGCGCCGCCCCGAGCTGTTCTGAGGCCTGGAACGCGGACGGGGCGCCCCCGCGCAGGGGGCGCCCCGTCATGCCGTCCGGTACCCGTCAGCCGTTGGCGGCGACGTCCTCGACCAGGTGCACCAGGGTGCGGACCGGGACGCCGGTGCCGCCCTTGGTCAGGTAGCCGGTGGCCTCGCCGGAGTGGTAACCCGGCCCGGCGATGTCGATGTGCGCCCAGGCGACCTCGTCGGTGACGAACTCGCGCAGGAAGACGCCGCCCTGGAGCATGTGACCGGCCCGGTCCATCCCGGCGTTGACCTGGGAGATGTCCGCGACGTCGGAGTCCATGCCCTTGCGGACGTCGTCCGGCAGCGGCATCGGCCAGGCCGGCTCGCCGGTCGCCTCGCCGGCCACCTTGACCCGCTCGCACAGCTCCGGGGTGCCCATCACGCCGGCGATCCGCTTGCCCAGCGAGATCACCTGGCCGCCGGTGAGCGTGGAGGTCTCGAAGAGGTAGTCGGTGCCGTCCTCGCAGGCCCGCGCGATGGCGTCGGCGAGGATCATCCGGCCCTCGGCGTCGGTGTTGAGCACCTCGACCATCTTGCCGTTGTACATGCTGATCACGTCGCCCGGCCGGTAGCTGGTGCCCGACGGCATGTTCTCCGCCATCGGCAGGTACCCGGTCACCGCCACCGCGGGCTTGAGCGCCGCGATCGCCAGCATCGCGGCGCCGACCGCCGCCGCGCCGGCCATGTCGGACTTCATCTCCCACATGCCCTGCGCCGGCTTGATCGAGATGCCGCCGGTGTCGAAGGTGATGCCCTTGCCGACCAGCGCCACCCGCTTGCCGGAGCCACCGCCCTCCGGGGTGTAGGTCAGCTTCACCAGCCGCGGCGGGGCCTCCGAGCCCTGCCCGACCGCCATGATGCCGCCGTACCCGCCGGCCGCCAGGGCCGCCTCGTCCAGCACCTCGACGCCGAGGCCGGCGTCCCGGGCGGCGCTCGCCACCGCGTCGGCGAACGACGGGGGTCGCAGCTCGTTCGGGGCGGTGTTCACCCAGTCGCGGCTGAGCCGGACCGCGCCGGCCACCGTCTGCGCCCGGGCGATCTCCGCCCGGGCGGTCGCGTCGCCGGCGTCCGGCACCGCGACCAGCACCTCGGCCACCGGCTCCCGCCGGGCCGGCTGCGGCTTCGTCTTGTACCCGGCGAACCGGTACCCACCGAGCAGCGCGCCCTCGGCGACCGCGCGCACCGCGGCCGGGGCGTCGGCGTCGTCCGGCAGCTGCAGCGCC
>NZ_QGKS01000499.1 GCF_003172935.1 Micromonospora sicca
TTTACTACGCGTCTCGTGGGCTCGGAGATGTGTATAAGCGACTGATCGACACCGGGGAGCGGCCGGCGTCAGCCGCGCAGGACGCGGGTGAGAACCTGGGCCGCGCGGTCGACCGCGGCGTCGGCCACGTCGAAGTGGGTGACCAGGCGGGCGGTACGCGGGCCGAGCACCGAGATCAGCACGCCCTCGGCGCGGGCGGCGGCCGCAAGGGCCTTCGCGTCGAGCGGGTGCTTGGTGAGGTCCAGCGGGACGAGGTTGGTCCGCACGGCGGTGGCGAGCACGCCGAACGGGGCGACCGCCTCGGCGAGTCGGGCCGCCTTGGCGTGGTCCTCGGCGAGCCGGTCGACGTGGTGGGCCAGGGCGTACCGGCCGGCGGCGGCGAGGACGCCGACCTGCCGCATCCCGCCGCCCATCCGCTTGCGGACGAACCGGGCCCGGGCGATCTTCTCGGCGCTGCCGACGACCAGCGAGCCGACCGGCGCGCCCAGGCCCTTGGAGAGGCAGACCGACAGGGTGTCGAAGAGCGCGCCGTACTCGGCCAGCGGCACGCCGTCGGCGACGTGCGCGTGCCAGATCCGGGCGCCGTCGCAGTGCAGGGCGAGGCCGTTGTCGTCGGCGACCCGGCGCAGCTCGCGCAGGGTGGCCAGTGGGATGACCCCGCCGCCGCCGCGGTTGTGGGTCTGCTCGACCGCGATGGCCCGGGTGGGGACGGCGAAGTAGCCGTCGGGCCGGATCATGCCGGCGACCACGTCCGGGTCGAGCTCCGCGCCGACCGCCGGCCAGGTCCGCGACGAGATGCCGCCGTACGCGGCCGCCGCCCCGATCTCGTACGTGACGACGTGCGCGTCGGCGTCGCAGAGCAGCTCGTCCCCGGGCGGCACGACGAGCTGGAGGGCGATCTGGTTGGCCATCGACCCGGACGGCGCGAACAGCGCCGCCTCGTGCCCGAATAGCGCCGCGACCTCGGCCTCCAGCGCGGCGACGGTCGGGTCCTCGCCGTAGACGTCGTCGCCGACCTCGGCGGTCGCCATCGCCTCGCGCATCCCGGCGGTGGGCCGGGTCACCGTGTCGGAACGCAGATCAATCAGGTCGTCAGCCACGCAGCATCTCCGCCACCAGGAAGGCCAGCTCCAGCGACTGCTGGGTGTTCAGTCGCGGGTCGCAGGCGGTTTCGTACCGGTCGGGCAGGTCGAGGTCCTCGATGCCCTGGGCGCCGCCGAGGCACTCGGTGACGTCCTCGCCGGTCAGCTCGACGTGCAGGCCGCCCGGGTGGGTCTCCAGGCCGCGGTGCACCTCGAAGTAGCCGAGCACCTCGTCGACGATCCGGTCGAAGTGCCGGGTCTTGTAGCCGTTCGAGGACTCGTGGGTGTTGCCGTGCATCGGGTCGCACTGCCAGACCACCTTGGCGCCGGCCGCGGTGACCTTGGCGACGATCGGCGGCAGGGCGTCACGGACCCGGTGGTTGCCCATCCGGCTGATCAGGGTCAGCCGGCCGGGGACGTTGTCCGGGTTGAGCTTCTCGCAGAGCTCGATCGCCTCGTCCGGGGTGGTGGTCGGGCCGAGCTTCACGCCGATCGGGTTGGCGATCCGGGAGATGAAGTCGATGTGCGCCCCGTCGATCTGCCGGGTCCGCTCGCCGATCCAGAGGAAGTGCCCGGAGAGGCCGTACGCCCGCTCGCCGGAGACCCGGGTGAGCGCCCGGTCGTACTCCAGCGCGAGGGCCTCGTGCGAACAGTAGAGGGTGACCGTGCGCAGCGCCTCGTCGTCGGTCATCCCGCAGGCCCGGATGAAGGCCAGCGCCCGGTCGATCTCCCGGGCGATCGCCTCGTAGCGCTCGCCGGCCGGGGAGTTCTTGACGAAGCCCTTGTTCCAGTCGTGCACGGCGTGCAGGTCGGCGAGCCCGCCGGCCAGGTACGCCCGGAGCATGTTCATCGCGGCGGCCGAGTTGGCGTACGCCCGGATCATGCGCTGCGGGTCGGCGACCCGCGCCTCCGGCGTGGTCTCCAGCGAGTTGATCATGTCGCCGCGGTAGGCCGGCAGGCCGCGGGCGTCGGTCGGCAGCGAGCGGGGCTTGGTGTACTGGCCGGCGACCCGGGCCACCTTGACCACCGGCAGCGACGCGCCGTACGTCAGCACGATCGCCATCTGGAGCAGCGTGCGGGCGTTGGCCAGCAGGTGGCTCTCGGTGTTGTCGGCGAAGGTCTCGGCGCAGTCGCCGCCCTGGAGCAGGAACGCCTTGCCCTCGCAGACCAGCGCGAGGCGCTGCCGGAGCTGGTCGACCTCGTAGGGCGCGACGACCGACGGCACGGTGTCGAGCACCTTGCAGACCTCGGCGACCTTGGCCTCGTCCGGCCAGGGCGGGGTCTGCGCCCGGGGAAGCTCCCGCCAGCGGTCCAGGCCGAGGGCCGCGTCCTCGGCGGAGTCGACGGTCGGACGACTGGTCTGCAGGCCCGGGCTGCCCACCGCGGGGTGACTCAGCTGATGCCACTCATGGCGCATGACAGAAGCGTACGGCGAACGCCGGGGCGGCCCGCCGCCGAGGGGGACAGTTCCGGCAGGTGAGAGATGCCCGACACCGGCAGGTCAGGCGCCGGTGACCGGTCAGGGGGTGACGGCCGGCTCGGGGGTGTTGCCGCCCGGGACCTCGGCGGAGATGCACCAGTCGGCGCCGCTGCGGGTGACGGTGAACAGCAGCGGCCGGGTGGCCTTGCGGCTGCCGACGGCGACGGTGACCGCGGTGCTGACCTCCTGCCCGTGCGGGCTGGACCGGACGTCGGTGATGGTGGCCTGCGGGACGGTGAAGTGGTCGGCGAAGTCGCCGTTCGGGCCGGTGGCGGCGGCGTCGAAGGGCTTCTGCATGGGGGCGCAGAGCTGGCTGCGGCCGGCGTCGACGTCCTTGGCCGCCATCGCGTCGAGGTACGCCTGCACCCGTTCACGGGACTTGGCGGCGGCCTCCTCGGCCGGCGCGCGCTGCGTCCCGGTCGCCGGGGCCCCGGCCTCGTCGTCCCCGCCGAAGCCGCAGCCGGCGAGGGTGAGCGGCAGGAGCGCGAGCAGAGCGACGGCGCTCGCCACCCTCGGGTGCGTCAGGCCCATCGGTCCCCTTCCATCGGCCCGGACATCGGGACATGCCGAGCGGCGATCCTGTCACATCGACACCCTTGCATGTCGCACCCGCCATGGCCGAAACTTTTAATTAACTTTCCTATTAAAGAGGAGGACCCCATGGTTCGACGACGCAGGGCCCTGACCGCCGCCGCACTGGGCGGCATCCCCATCCTGGCCTCGCTGGCGCTGGTCAGCCAGGCCGGCGCGCACGGCAGCATGCAGTCACCGGTCAGCCGGACGTACGCCTGCTTCCTGGAGGGACCGGAGTCGCCGGACTCCGCCGCATGCCGGGCGGCCGTGGCGGCCGGCGGCACCCAGGCACTCTACGACTGGAACGAGGTGAACATCGCCGACGCGGCCGGGCGGCACCGGCAGATCATCCCGGACGGCCGCCTGTGCAGCGCCAACCGGGACAAGTACCGCGGCTTCGACCTGACCCGCGCGGACTGGCCCGCGACCGCGCTCCCCTCCGGCGGGACCTGGACCTTCGCCTACCGGGCCACCGCCCCACACCGCGGCACCTTCGAGCTGTACGTCACCCGCGACGGCTACGACCCCACCCGCCCGCTGCGCTGGGCCGACCTGGAGCTGTTCCACACCGCCACCGACCCGGCGCTGACCGACGGCGCGTACCGGATGACCGCGCGGCTGCCGCAGCGCGCCGGGCGGCACCTGGTCTACTCGATCTGGCAGCGCTCGGACAGCCCGGAGGCCTTCTACACCTGCTCGGACGTCACCTTCGGCCAGGTCACCC
>NZ_QGKS01000147.1 GCF_003172935.1 Micromonospora sicca
CCCCCCTCGGGAGTCACGGCCGTGTGTCTGCGGTTGGAGGGCCGGGCGCACGGGGGGGCGACCGGAACGCGGTGCGGGGTGATCGGTCGTCGGCGCGTCGGTGCGCGCCGGCCGGATGCGACGATCATCGTCGATGGCGGAGCAGCCGTGCATCGGGTCCTCCTCGGGTGTCCACGCCCTGGGGTCAACTCCCGACGGCCGAAGTATCCTGGCTTCCGGATCGACGCTCACCCCCGGCCTTCCAACCGCAGACACACGGCCGTGACTCACGAGGGGGGATCGCTCCCCGGTGACAGTGGCGGGACCGCGCCGGAATCGCACCGGCTTCCTTCACTGCCGTCAGGCCGCGAATGCTGCCACACCGGCCCGCCGCGGGTCAACGGCGGGCACCTGGCTGCCCGCACCGCCACCGGCGGGCACGGACGTCAATTGCGCCGCCGACCGGACGCCACCACTCGCAATGACCACGGTCCATGCGCGAGGGTTGGACTTCCGGCCCCGCCGTACATCTGGGCCGCACCATTTCCCACCCATGGCCGTCCGGTCCGCCGACGACCCGTTCGCCCTGACGGGACCACTGCGGCCGCGCGGACGGGCTGGTGTCCCGGTCGGCATTCGACCGCCGTCCAGCGCTCAGTGCGGAATTGCCACCATCGACGCCGTCACGCTCCGACATGTCGCCGGCCGTGCCGGCTTCCCCGGGCGATCCCGACCGGGCAACGTGCGGCCCGGCGCGGCGGTCATCGGCGACGACGGCGGAAGTGTGATCGTCGACGCGGGGGGAGCCCGGCGCCCGCCCGGGAGATCCAGGGCCTGTCGCGCGCGGCCGACCTCCCCGCCGCCTCTCCGGCCACAGCGGGTGACCCGAGCCGGGGCGCAGGCAGTGCTGGCCGGCTGATCCGCCCGGGTGGCGGCCGGTCAGCGGGCGCGGCGCTCCGGGTGGGCCCGGTTCCAGGCCCGCATCCGCTCCGGGTACCCGGTGCGGGCCGCCTCGTACAGCGGGATGGCGTGCTTCTGGGCGATCTTCCCGGCGGCGCGCGGCGAGCCGGTCCGGCGGCGGATCCACTCGCCGTCGTGGGCGATCGCGACCACCGTGGTGTCGGTCGCCGTGGTCTCCGGCTCCAGGTAGAACTCCACGCCCTGCCGGCTGGTCACGAACGCCTCCAGCGCGGCCAGGTCCTCCCCGGTCGCCTCGCGGTCGAGCTTCGTCGGGGTCGTCCGGTCGACGGCCCGGGGCCGTCGGCTGAACCAGCTCATCTCCGGCTCCTCTCCTCGGCGTCCCTCCAGTGGAGCACCGGTTCCTGAGAACCGGCTGCGAGCCGGGTGGGAGTCCGCCGTGACTCGGCCCAGGTCGGCGATATGGCGGTATCCCGCCCGGGTGGTTACCGCCAGATCGCCGATCCGGCGTCCCAGCCCGGACCGGTCAGCGGGCCGGTGGGCGCAGCACCGGGACCAGGGCGAGGGTGGGCAGCAGCAGGATCGGCACGACGAGCAGGGCGCGCAGCGTGCCGACGTGGTCGCCGAGCAGGCCGAGCAGCGGCGGCCCGCCCAGGAACGCGGTGTAGCCGATCACCGCGACCACGCTGACCCGGGCGGGCGCCCGGTCCTCGTCGTCGGCGGCGGCGCTCATCCCGACCGGGAAGCCGAGCGAGGCGCCGAGCCCCCAGAGGGCGACGCCGGCGACCGCCAGCGGGCCGGAGCCGGCCAGCACCGCCAGGGTGGCCCCGGCGGTGGCGAGGCCGATGGTGCCGAGCAGCACCGGCACCCGTCCCCAGCGGTCGATGGCCACGGTGCCGGCGGTCCGGCCGAGCGTCATGCCGACCACGAAGACGCCGAAGACGGCGGCGCCGACCGCCTCGCTGACCCCGTACCCGTCGACGAAGGCGACCGCCAGCCAGTCGTTCGCGCTGCCCTCGGTGAACGCCATCACCAGCACCAGCAGGCCGACGAGCAGGGTCCGCGGCTCCCGCCAGGCGGCCAGCAGCGCCCGCCGCCGGGCCGCCGGCTGGGCCGGGCCGTCGGCCTCCGCGGCGGCCGGCAGGAAGGACCGGGCGCCGAGCAGCGTGCCGACCAGCACCACCATCGCCAGCACGGTCAGGTGCACCCCCACCGGTACGCCCACCCGGGCCGCCCCGGCGCCGATGCCCGCGCCGGCCACCGAGCCGAGGCTCCATGCGGCGTGGAACCGGGGCAGGATGGTCCGGCCCAGCCGCTTCTCCACGGCCGCGCCCTCGATGTTCATCGCCACATCGCAGGCGCCGGAGCCGTAGCCGAAGGCGAACAGCCCGACGGCGACGCCGGACAGCGAGCCGGCGAGCCCGGCGGAGAGCCCGACCACCGTCATGCCGGCGGCGACCAGGAGGGTCGACGTGACGACCGTCCGGGCCGGCCCGAGACGCTGGGTGAGCAGGCCGGCGGTCGGCATCGCCAGCAGCGCGCCGACCGACATCGCGAGCAGCAGCAGGCCCAGCCGGCCGGCGCTCAGTTCGAGGGACTCCTTCGCCGCGGGGACGCGGGAGAACCAGGTGGCCACCGCCAGCCCGTTGAGGGCGAACACGACCGCCACCCCGGTACGGGCGGCCAGGACCGGCCGCGGTACCGCCTGCCGGTCGGCGGTCGGTGTGTCGGTGGTGCTGCTCACAGCGCTGTCTTCCTCTCCCCTGACGGACTGCCCCGCCGACGATCGCACACCTGAGAGCGCTACCACCACAAGCCGGATCCACCCCTTACCGGCGACCGCCCGGAACCGGCATGATGCCGGTGTGGGCCGGGCGCGGGGGCACGGCCCGGACGGGTGGAGGGACGACATGAGCACGCCGACGACACGCCCGGCCACCCTCGACGACGTCGCCCGGGCCGCCGGGGTGTCCCGGTCGACCGCCTCCCGGGTGATCGCCGGCACCGGGTTCGCCTCGCCCGCCGCCCGGGACCGGGTCGCCGCCGCCGCCGACCGGCTCGGCTACGTGCCGAACCAGGCGGCCCGCGCCCTGGTGCGCGGGGCCGGGGTCCGGCTGGTGGTCGCCGTGTCCGGCGCCGACGCCACGGTCCTCGACGACCCGTACGTGGACCGGGTGGTGGGCGCCGCCGCGCAGGTCTGCGCGCCGCACGGGGTCGGGGTCGCCCTGGAGTGGCTGTCCCTGCGCGCGCCCGCCGGCCTGCGCCGGCTCGGCGAGGACCGGAGCGTCTGCGGGGTGGTGCTGGTCAACACCACGGAACCGGTGCTGGCCGCCGTGCCGACCGGCCTGCGCGGCCGGGTCGCCTCGATCGGCATCGGCTCGGCGGCCGTGCCCTCCTTCGACGTGGACAACGCCGCGGGCGCCGGAGCGGTGCTCCGCCACCTGTACGACTCGGGCCGCCGCCGGATCGCCATGGTCACCGGACCCCGCTGGCTGTCCTGCGCGGGGCGGTCGGTGACCGCGTACCGGGCGCTGATGCGCGCGGCCGACCTGCCGGTGCGGCTGGTGGCCGGCGACTTCAGCGCCGCCCGAGGCGGCCGGGCGGCGCTGGAGGCCGTCACCCGGTGGCCGGACACCGACGCGATCTTCGCGGCCAGCGACGCCACCGCGCTCGGGGTGATCTCCGCGCTGCGGGGGCGCGGGATCGGGGTGCCCGGCGACGTGGCGGTGGCCGGGTTCGACGACATCCCGTACGCGGCGGTCAGCACGCCCGCCCTCACCACCGCCACCCACCCGGTCCGGCGGATCGCCACGGCGGCGGCCACCGCGGTGCTGGACGGCCGTCGGGTGCCGCCGGTCACCGCGTTCCCGTCGACGCTGGTGGCCCGCGAGAGCGCCTGACCGGCCGCGCACCCGGCCCG
>NZ_QGKS01000243.1 GCF_003172935.1 Micromonospora sicca
GGCCGGCGACGCAGCCGGCGGGTACGCCGGAGCCGGCGCCCCGGCCGCAGCCTCAGCCGCCGACCGCCGGGTGAGCCGGCGTCACTCCCACTCGATGGTGCCCGGCGGCTTGCTGGTGACGTCCAGGACCACCCGGTTCACCTCGGCCACCTCGTTGGTGATCCGGGTGGAGATCCGGGCGACCACCTCGTACGGCAGCCGGGACCAGTCGGCGGTCATCGCGTCCTCGCTGGAGACCGGGCGCAGCACCACGGGATGCCCGTAGCTGCGCCCGTCGCCCTGCACGCCGACGCTGCGCACGTCGGCCAGCAGCACCACCGGGAACTGCCAGACGCCCCGGTCCAGGCCGGCGGCCGTCAACTCCTCCCGGGCGATCAGGTCGGCCTTGCGGAGCAGGTCCAGCCGCTCCCGGTCGACCGCGCCGATGATCCGGATGGCCAGGCCGGGGCCGGGGAACGGGTGCCGCCAGACCATCGCCTCGGGCAGGCCCAGCTCCAGGCCCAGCGCCCGGACCTCGTCCTTGAACAGCGTGCGCAGCGGCTCGACCAGCGCGAACTTCAGGTCCTCCGGCAGGCCGCCGACGTTGTGGTGGCTCTTGATGTTGGCGGTGCCGGTGCCGCCGCCGGACTCCACCACGTCCGGGTAGAGGGTGCCCTGCACCAGGAACTCGACGTCGCCGTGGGAGGCGATCTCCCGGGCGGCGGCCTCGAAGACCCGGATGAACTCCCGGCCGATGATCTTGCGCTTCTGCTCCGGGTCGGTCACCCCGGCGAGCGCCCCGAGGAAGCGGTCCTGCGCGTCGACCACCTTGAGCTTGATGCCGGTGGCCGCCACGTAGTCCTTCTCCACCTGCTCGGCCTCCCCGGCCCGGAGCAGGCCGTGGTCGACGAAGACGCAGGTGAGCTGGTCACCGACGGCCCGGTGCACCAGCGCGGCGGCGACCGCCGAGTCCACGCCGCCGCTCAGGCCGCAGATGACCTCCTTGTCGCCGACCTGCTCCCGGATCCGGGCCACCTGCTCGTCGATGATGTTCTCGGGCGTCCAGGTCGGCTCGACGCCGGCGATGTCGTACAGGAAGCGGGTGAGCATCTCCTGGCCGTGCGCGGTGTGCCCCACCTCCGGGTGGAACTGCACCCCGGCCCGGCGGCCGGCCACGTCCTCGAACGCGGCGACCGGCGCGCCCGCCGACTCGGCGGTCACCGTGAAGCCCGCGGGGGCCTCGGTCACGCAGTCGCCGTGGCTCATCCAGACCGGCAGGTCGTCCGGCAGGTCGCGGAGCAGCACGCCGGCCTCGGCGCGGGCGTGCAGCGGGGTGCCGCCGTACTCCCGGTTGCCGGTCCGCGCGACCGTGCCGCCGAGCGCCTGGGCCATCGCCTGGAAGCCGTAGCAGATGCCGAAGACCGGGACGTCGGCGGTGAACATGCGGGCGTCGATCTGCGGGGCGTCGGGTGCGTAGACGCTGGCCGGACCGCCCGACAGGATGATCGCGGCGGGGTCCTTCGCCAGCATCTCGGCGACCGGCATGGTGTGCGGGACGATCTCCGAGTAGACCTTCGCCTCACGCACCCGGCGCGCGATGAGCTGGGCGTACTGGGCTCCGAAGTCCACCACGAGGACGGGGCGAGGCGTGCTCATGTGCAGAAAGCCTACCGACCGTCACCTCCGCGCCGGGCGCGGCCCGGCCGTCCGCGTGGCGCGTCCCGCCCGGATGTCGCGCGGATCACCCGCGCAGGGCGGCGGGGGCGTGCGCCGGGACCGCCGGGTGGCGCGGGGGGACCGGCTCCACCCGCCGGTACGCCGCACCGAGCGGCGGCCGCGGATCCTCCTCGCCCTTGTTGGGCCAGCACGACATCGCCCGTTCCGCCTGGGCGGTGATCGTCAGCGACGGGTTCACCCCGAGGTTCGCCGAGACCGCCGCGCCGTCCACCACGTGCAGCCCCGGGTGCCCGTGCACCCGGTGGTACGGGTCGATCACCCCGTCGGCCGGGGTGGCGCCGATCACCGCCCCGCCGAGGATGTGCGCGGTCATCGGGATGTTGAACGGCTCGGTCAGCGCGCCGCCCGGCGTACCGTCGATCTCCTCGGCGAGCAGCCGCACCGCGTTGTTGCCGGCCGGGATCCAGGTCGGGTTCGGCGCGCCGTGCCCCGGCCCGGAGACCAGCCGGCGGCCGAGCGGGCCGCGCCGCCAGCGGGTGGTGAGCGAGTTGTCCGCCGACTGCATCACCAGGGCGATCACCGTCCGCTCGGACCAGCCGCGCACCGACAGCATCCGGGCGGCCAGGCCGGGCTGCCGGACGATGCTGCCCAGCCAGCGCCGGACCCGGTGCGGCCCGCCGTCGACCAGCAGCGACTGGAGCAGCCCCATCGCGTTGGAGCCCCGGCCGTAGCGGACCGGCTCGATGTGGGTCTGCGGGTCGGGGTGGAACGAGCTGGTGATCGCCACTCCCTCGGTGAAGTCCAGCCGCCGCTCCCGCGCCTGCCGGCGGGGCACCGAGGCGCCGAGGATGGCCTCCGAGTTGGTCCGGGTCAGCTCGCCGAGGCGGGGCGACAGCGCGGGCAGCGCCCCGGTCGCCTTCATCTCGTGCAGCAGCCGCTGGGTGCCCAGCGCGCCCGCGGCGAAGACCACCTGGTCGGCGCGGATCACCTGGCGCCGCTTGCGCAGCCACGCGCCGGTGCGCTCGGTGTGCACCTCGTAGCCCTCGTCGGCGGTGGGGCGGACCGCGGTGACCGTGGTCAGCGGGTGGACTTGGGCGCCGAGCCGCTCGGCCAGCCAGAGGTAGTTCTTGACCAGGGTGTTCTTGGCGCCGTGCCGGCAGCCGGTCATGCACGAGCCGCAGTGCAGGCAACCGGTCCGCTCCGGCCCGGCCCCGCCGAAGTACGGGTCGGGCACCCGCTCGCCGGGCCGGCCGATGTGCACGCCCACCGGGGTGGCGTGGAAGGTGTGCCCGACCCCCATCCGCTCGGCCACCGCCCGCATCGCCCGGTCCGCACCGGTCCGCACCGGGTACGTGGTCGCCCCGAGCATCCGCTTGGCCTGGTCGTAGTGGCGGGCCAGTTCGTCGCGCCAGTCGGTGATGTCCCGCCACTGCGGGTCGGCGTAGAACGCGTCGAGGGGCTCGTAGAGGGTGTTGGCGTAGACCAGCGAGCCGCCGCCCACGCCCGCGCCGGAGAGCACCATGACTCCCCCGCCGGCCTTCCGGTCCGCGGAGCGGAGCAGGGTGATCCGCTGGAGGCCGTAGCACCCGAGCTTCGGAGCCCAGAGGAAGCGCCGGGCCCGCCAGGAGGTCTCCGGAAACTCGTCGTCGGCGAAGCGCCGCCCGGCCTCCAGCACCCCGACCGAGTAGCCCTTCTCCGCCAGCCGGAGCGCGGCGACGCTGCCGCCGAAACCGGACCCGATGACGACCACGTCATACCGCATGGACGCATCATTACCGACGGGTAGCCATCGCGCCAGCGCCAGATTTTGGGGATCATGCAGGACGCTCGGTCGACCGGGCCCGCCGGTGGCAACCCCGGGCCCCCGTCCGAGCGTCGTTCCGTACGGGGGAGGAAGCCTGATGACGCAGGAGACCGCAAAACCACGACGGCGCTGGACGCTGGGGGTGGCCGCCGTGGTTGCGGTGCTCCTGGTCGCCGCCGGCGCGGTGGTGGCCGCCCGCCGGCTCTCCTGGTCCACCCCGGCACCCGGCCCGACGGCCGGCCCGGCCACGCCCACGGCGTCGGCGTCGGCGAGCAGCCCCGCCC
>NZ_QGKS01000475.1 GCF_003172935.1 Micromonospora sicca
CAACATCCTGCAACGAGCCGGCGACCCCGACATCGCCCTGCACACCCCACACCACAAGGTGAAGCAGATCCTGCAGGACAGGACCGATCGCCACCGGACCAGACTGCCGGTCCAGGACTCCAGCCCGACCAACCTCGGGCGGAGAGCGAACTATCCGAACCGCTCAGCAATGAGCAAGAAGTAGGAAGCAGAGCAATGGACGAAGCGCTGCCGGCTGCGACGGTCCGGACCCAGGTGACGGTGCCGCTGCGGTTCCCCGACGGGTACGTCACGGACGCCCGGGTCTTCTCGTTCGACGGGCTGGTGGACGGCCGGGAGCATCTCGCGTTCGGCCTCGGTGACTGGGCGGCGACCCTGGACGGGCAGGCCACCGGCGGTCCGCCGCCCCTGGTGCGGCCGCACAGCGAGTGCCTGACCGGGGACGTCTTCGGCAGCCAGCGCTGCGACTGCGGCCCGCAGTTGCGGGAGGCCGTCGAGCGCATCGCCGAGGCCGACGGCTTCCTGCTCTACCTGCGGCAGGAGGGGCGCGGCATCGGCCTGTACGCCAAGCTCGACGCGTACGCCCTGCAGGACGCCGGCCTGGACACCTACGAGGCGAACCTGGCGTTGGGCCGGGGCGCCGACGAGCGCGACTACCGGGTGGCCGCGCAGATGCTGGCCGCGCTGGGCGTGTCCCGGGTCGCCCTGCTCAGCAACAACCCGGACAAGGCCGACCAGCTCGACCGGTTCGGCGTGACGGTGGCCGAGCGGGTGCCGACGGGCGTGCACCTGTCCCCGGCCAACGCCGGCTACCTGGCGGCGAAGGTCCGCCGCGGCGACCACGCCCTCGACCTCCCGTTCGTGCCGTGACCGGCCGGCCGTACGTGCTGCTCAGCTGCGCGATGTCGATCGACGGGTACATCGACGACGCCTCGGCCGAGCGGTTGCTGCTGTCCAACGCCGACGACCTGGACCGGATCGACGCGGTCCGGGCGGGCTGCGACGCCATCCTGGTCGGCGCGGTCACCGTCCGCCGGGACGACCCGAGGCTGCTGGTGCGCTCCGACCGGCGCCGGGCCGAGCGGGTGGCCCGGGGCCTCCCGCCGTCCCCGGCGAAGGTCACGGTCACCGCCAGCGGGGACCTCGACCCGGCGGCCCGCTTCTTCACCATGGGCGAGGCGACGAAGCTGGTGTACTGCCCGAGCGGCGCGCTGGAGAAGACCCGGGAGCGGCTGGGCGGGGTGGCGACGGTGGTCGACGCCGGCGAGCCGGCCGGTCCCGGTACGCTGCTTGCCGACCTGGCCGCCCGGGGCGTACGCCGGCTGATGGTCGAGGGCGGCGGCACTGTGCACGCGCAGTTCCTCAGCGCCGGACTCGCCGACGAGCTGCACCTGGTGGTCGCGCCGTTCTTCGTCGGCGACGGCCGGGCGCCGCGCTTCGTCGGGGACGGCAGTTTCCCCTGGCACCCCGGACGGCGTGCCCGGGTGCTGGAGGTCCGCCAGATCGGCGACGTGGTGCTGACCCGGTACGCCCTCTCCGACCGCTGCCCCGAGGCCTGAGCTCCGGCTGCGGATGCCGCCCAATCGGGAACCGCTCACCAGGCACGGGGGTGGGTCGGACCCGAGCAGCTCGGCGCCGATGTGGACCGCCTCGGCGAGCGCCGGCAGGGGCTAGAGCACCTGGGCGAGGAAGCGGCGCAGCCGGGGGTGCTCGGGGGATTCGAAGATGGCGGCCGGCTCGCCGGCCTCGAGGACCACGCCGTGGTCCATGAAGGCCACCATGTCGGCGACCTCGCGGGCGAAGCCCATCTCGTGGGTCACCACTACCATGGTCATGCCGGCGGCGGAGAGGTCGGCCATCACCCCGAGCACCCCCTTCACCAGCTCCGGGTCGAGCGCCGAGGTCGCCTCGTCGAAGAGCATCACCTGCGGTTGCAGGGCCAGGGCGCGGGCGATGGCCACCCGCTGCTGCTGACCGCCGGAGAGGTGCGCGGGACGGGAGTCGGCCTTGGCGGCCAGCCCGACCAGGTCGAGCTGGGTCCGGGCCACCTGCATCGCCTCGTCCTCGGAGAGCTTCCTGATCTTTCGCAGGGCGAGGGTGATGTTGCGCAGCACGGTCATGTGCGGGAAGAGGTTGAACTGCTGGAACACCATGCCGACCCGCTGTCGCAGCGCGTCCGGGTCGTCGCGCAGCACGCTGCGGCCGTCGAGCAGGACGTCGCCGGAGTCCGGCTCGATAAGGCGGTTGATGGTGCGCAGCAGGGTGGACTTGCCGGAGCCGGACGGGCCGATCACGCAGGCCGTCGCGCCCCGGGCCACGTCCAGTTCGGCGCCGCGCAGCACCCTGTTCGCGCCGAAGGCGAGGTGCACGTCCCGGACGCCGAGGCTGACCGAGGTCGTGGTGCCGGTGGTGGTGGTCGTCATCGCTGGTCCTCTCGCTGCGGCGCGGCGGTCTCCGGGGGCAGGGCGACCTGGCCGGCCACGGCCAGCCCGCCGTCGTCGTCGGGGTCGACGGTGACCGCGCGACCCTGGCGCAGGCGCCGGTCGATCCAGTTGACCGCGTGGGTCAGCGGCACGGTCAATGCCAGGTAGAACAGGCCGGCCAGCAGCAGGGCGGACTGGTTGCCGGTGTTCGCCGCGTAGTCCTGCCCGATCCGAAACAGCTCCCGCTGGCTGGCCAGCAGGCCGAGGAAGTAGACCAGGCTGGAGTCCTTGATCAGGGCGATCAGCTGGTTCACCCAGGCCGGCAGCACCCGCCGGACGCCCTGCGGGACGATCACCAGGCGCATCGCCTCGCCCCAGGAGAAGCCGAGCGCCCGGGCCCCCTCCAGCTGCGCCGCCTCGACGCTCTGGATGCCGGCCCGGAAGATCTCACCGATGTACGCGGCGGCGATCAGCGACAGCGCCAGGATCCCCAGCGGGTAGGGGTTCGGGCCCCAGACCTCCATGCCCAGTGGCGCCAGGCCGACGCCGATGAGCAGGATGGTCGCGGCGGCGGGCAGGCCGCGGAAGATGTCGGTGTAGACCCGGGCCGGCCAGCGCAGCCAGCGGCTACGGGAGATGCCGGCGATCGCCAGCAGCATGCCCAGCAGCGAGCCGAGCAGGGCGGCGGAGACCGCCAGGATCAGCGTGTTGGGCAACCCGACGGTCAGCATGTCGGGTAGCGCCTCGCGCATGGAGTCCCAGTCGAAGAAGGTCTCCCACAGGGTGCTCAACGGATCCATCGGAATCTCCTACCGCCCCGCTCGCTCGTGTTCGCGTACGTCAGGAAGCGGCCGACGCCGACGGCGCCGCCGGGCCCGGGACGGCGACCGTGCCGCTGCCGGGCTTGAAGTCGGCCGGGATCGGGCGGCCCGGGTAGTACTGCGCCTGAAGCTTCGTCCAGGTGCCGTCGGCGATGACCTCGTCGAGGCCCTTGTTCAGCGCCTCGCGCAGCTTGTCGTTCCCCTTCGCCACCGCGTACGCGGTCGGGGCCGGGCTGAGCTGCTTGGTCGCCACCGTGATCTTGCCGTTGCTGTCCGCGGCCGACTTGTCACCGATCTCGGCGGGGGCGATCCAGGCGTCGGCGGTGCCGGCCTTGAGCTGGTTGATCGCGCCGTTGTAGTCGGGCACCCGCACCGGGTTCAGGTTCTTACCGGTGGCGTAGTCGTCCTGCACGGTGCCCTGCACGACCACCACCCGCTTGCCGGCGAGCTGGTCGAAGCCGGTGATCGGCGAGCCGGCCGGCACG
>NZ_QGKS01000049.1 GCF_003172935.1 Micromonospora sicca
CACCCCGTGGACGACCGACCGCGGGTGGTGGGCCCGCGTCCTTTGCTCTGCTGCAGCCACGGCAACACCTGACGTCCGCTATCCGGACAGCGGGTGTTGCCGTGGCTGCAGCAGAGCAAAGGACGCACAGCACCATCCCTCGGGGGCGGCCCCGGGGGCGATGCGGGTCTCCGGTGCCGATGGGCGGGGCGACGGACGCGAACCGCCGGACCGGCGCAGCGGACGCGAAGCGCCTCCACCCGCGCAGGACCAGACTCAGGCGGGCGGCAGGACGGAATCTAGGAGAGCAGAGCGCCCGGGGTGAGCTCGCCGGTGGCGACCAGGACCGCCGGGCCCGACAGCCAGCAGGAGTCGTCGGTCACCGTCACCGTGAGGCGTCCGCCGGGCACGTCGACCGTGATCGTGCCGGTGTCCTGCCCCGCGTCGCGCAGGGCCACCGCGCCGACCGCGCAGGCGCCGGTGCCGCAGGAGAGGGTCTCGGCCGAGCCGCGCTCGTAGACCCGCATCAGCACGTGCCCGTCGGTGCCGTCCACGGGCTCCCCCGGCGCGGTGAACTCGACGTTCACCCCGGCCGGGAAGACGCCCGGGTCGACGTCCGGGGCGCGGGTCAGGTCGAGGGCCGCCAGGTCCAGCCCCGCCGGCAGGGCGCAGACCAGGTGCGGGTTGCCGACGTCCACCGCGGCGCCGGGCAGGGTCAGCCCGCCCAGGGTGGCGGTGGCCGTGGCGTACAGCAGGGGGCGGCGCATCTCCACGGCGATCGCCTCACCCTCGACCCGCGCGCGCACGACGCCGGCCCGGGTGGCTACCGGCAGCGCCGCGCCGGACGGCGTGGCCAGGCCGGTCTCCAGCAGGTACCGGACGAAGACCCGGGCCCCGTTGCCGCACATCTCGGCGAACGAACCGTCGGAGTTCCAGTAGTCCATGAACCACTCGGCGTCGCCCGCCAGGGCGGCGCCCTCGGGGTGCTTGGCCGCCCGGACCACCCGCAGCACGCCGTCCCCGCCGATCCCGCGCCGCCGGTCGCAGATCGCCGCGACCAGGCCCGGGGTGAGGTCGAGCGCCCCGTCCGGGTCGGGCAGGATCACGAAGTCGTTGCCGGTGCCGTGGCCCTTGGTGAACTCCACGCCCCCATCATCCCCGATGGTCACCACCCGCAGCGCAGTCTCGACAAACGCCGACGACGCCGAGTCCAGCCAGTGGATGCGCGGGTCGCGCCGGAACCAGGACCGCTGCCGCCGGACGAAGCGGCGGGTGGCGCGGATCGTCTCGTCGTGCGCCTCGACCTCGGTCAGCTCCCCGGCGAGGAACCGCAGCACCTGCTGGTAGCCGAGCGCCCGGCTGGCCGTACGCCCCTCGGGCAGGCCGGCGCCGACCAGCGTCCGGGTCTCGGCGACCAGGCCGTCGGCCCACATCCGGTCCACCCGCAGCGCGATCCGCTCGTCCAGCAGGGCGGTGTCCAGGTCGACGCCGAGCTGCACGGAGGGGTAGTACGGCGTCGGCTCGGGCAGCGAGGCGGTGAACGGCGCACCGGTCAGCTCGATCACCTCCAGGGCGCGGACGATCCGCCGGCCGTTGCCGGGCAGGATGCCGGCCGCCGCCGCCGGGTCGGCCTCGGTCAACCGGGCGTACAGCGGGGCCGGGCCGACCGCCGCCAGCTCCGCCTCCAGCCGGGCCCGCACCGCCGGGTCGGTGCCGGGGAACTCGAACTGCTCCAGCACCGCCCGTACGTACAGCCCCGAGCCGCCGACCAGCAGCGGCACCCTCCCCCGGGCCAGGATGTCGTCGACCGCCGCGCGGGCCAGCCGCTGGTACTCGGCGACGCTGGCCGGCTCGGTCACGTCCCAGATGTCCAGCAGGTGGTGCGGCACGCCCTCCCGCTCGGCGGGGGTCAGCTTGGCGGTGCCGATGTCCATGCCCCGGTAGAGCTGCATCGAGTCCGCGTTGACCACCTCACCGTCGAGGGCCTGCGCCAGGGCGATGCTCAGCGCCGACTTGCCGGCCGCGGTCGGCCCGACCACGGCAACCACCGTGCCCCTCACGCCGGCGCCCAGTTCGCCACGAAGTAGGAGACGCCGTAGGGCGCCGCGGCATAGCTCAGCTCGCCGCGCCAGTCGCCGCCCGCCGCCCGCGCCGTGGCGGCCAGCACCTGCCAGGGCGCCCTTCCGGCGACCTTCAGCTCCGCCGACAGCGCCGGGTCCAGGCCGAGCAGGGCGTCGGGGTCCGCGTCGGCCAGGGCCCTGGCCACCCCCTCGTCGTACGCCTCGGCGCGCGGGTCGTCGTAGCCGGGCGCCTGCCGCCCCCGGCAGGCCGACCCGTCCCCCATCACCAGCAGCGCCACCCGGGGGCGGTACTCGTGCACCTGGTCGGCGAAGCCGCCCAGCTCGCCGAGGGTCGCCTCCGGGCTCACCTGGGCACCGACCACGCGCACGCCGACCCGCTGCCGGTTGAGCAGCCACGCCCCGACGGTGAGGCTCAGCGGTAGCACCGCCTCGCCGTCCGGCAGCGCCGGCACGAGCGGAACGGTCAGGTCGACACCCCAGGGGCGCAGCGAGCCGGTGGCGGGCGGGATGATCCAGCCGGTCGCCGGGCCCGAGCCCAGCACGACCACGCAGTCCGGTCGGGCGGTGAGGAGCCGGGTGACGGCCGCGGCGGCGGCGGCGCGGAGGTCGTCCAGCTCGGGCGCGGCGGCGCCGGCCAGCTCGGGCACGATCAACGGCGGGTGGGGGCAGACGGCGGCGGCGACCAGAGGCACGCCCTCACCGTAGCGGGATCCCCCGGTGCGTCCCCGCGCCGATCCGGTCATTCGGACGGTAGGACACCGTATGGTCACGGTCGACGACAGGCGCTCGACGTGGACGGGGTCGGACCTGTGACAATGCCCGGAGTAACTTTGCTGCGCCGTGGCGGCGATCGCGGGGGCTGTCCCGTCGACGCCGGGAGAACGAGGATGGGCACATGAGCGACTGGACTGCCTTCGGACGGGTGGACGCGGACGGCACCGTGTACGTCAAGACCGCCGAGGGCGAGCGGGTGGTCGGATCCTGGCAGGCGGGGGCCCCGGAGGAGGGGCTGGCCCACTTCGCCCGGCGCTTCGCCGACCTGGTGACCGAGGTGGACCTGACCGAGGCCCGGCTCAACTCCGGCGCCGCGGACGCCGGCGGGTCGCTGACGACCATCCGGCGGATCCGCGCCTCCCTGCCCGAGGCGCACGTCGTCGGTGACATCGACGCGCTGGCCGCCCGGCTGGACAAGCTCGCCGAGGTGGCCGAGGCGAAGGCCGGCGAGGCGAAGGCCGCCCGGGACGCCGCCCGGGGCGAGGCCCTCGCGCGCAAGACCGCCCTGGTGGAGGAGGCCGAGAAGCTGGCCGCCGAGTCGACCGGCTGGAAGACCGCCGGGGACCGGCTCAAGGAGATCCTCGACGAGTGGAAGACCATCCGCGGCGTCGACAAGAAGACTGACGGTGAGCTGTGGAAGCGGTTCGCCGCCGCCCGGGACGGCTTCACCCGCCGGCGGGGCGCCCATTTCGCCTCCCTCGACCAGCAGCGCAAGCAGGCGCAGACGGTCAAGGAGGAGCTGGTCGCCGAGGCCGAGAAGCTGAAGGACTCCACCGACTGGGCGGTCACCGCCAACCAGCTCAAGGACCTGATGACCCAGTGGAAGGCCGCGCCGCGGGCGTCCAAGGAGGCCGAGCAGAAGCTCTGGGAACGGTTCCGGGCGGCGCAGGACGAGTTCTTCACCCGGCGCAGTGAGGTCTTCTCGGCGCGGGACAACGAGCAGCGCGCCAACCTGGAGCGCAAGCAGGCCCTGCTCGCCGAGGCCGAGGCCCTCGACGTGGACGCCGATCCGAAGGGCGCCCAGGCGAAGCTGCGGGAGATCCAGGCGCAGTGGCACGAGGCCGGCCGGGTGCCGCGGGAGGCCGCCGCCGGGCTGGAGCGCCGGCTGCGCGCCGTCGACGACAAGGTCCGCGAGGTCATGGACTCGGCGTGGCGGCGCACCACCAAGGAGGACAACCCGCTGCTCGCGCAGATGCGGGCGCAGGTCGCGGAGGCCGAGGAGCGGCTGTCCCGGGCGCAGACCGCCGGTGACGCGCGCCGGATCAAGGAGGCGGAGCAGGCGCTGGCCTCCAAGCGGCAGTTCCTTCAGCTGGCCGAGCAGGCAGCCGGCTGAGCCGAGCACTCCGGAAGCCCCGGTCCCCGGCGCGGGACCGGGGCTTCCGCGCGTCCGGCCCCGACCCGCGCCGGCCGGACGGCGCAGGCCGGCCGGCGGGGCGCAGGGCAGGCCGGCCCGGCGCAGTACGGGCCGGCCTGGCGCAGTGCGGGCCGGTCGGACCCAGCCGGGCCGGCCGGACGGGCGGCGCCGCCGCGTGCGGTCCGGTCAGGGACCGTCCCGGCGCAGCCCGGGCCAGTAGCGCAGTGCGTCGCTGACGGCGGCGTTGAGCGCCTCGATCGTGGGCAGCAGCTGGTTCTCGGCGTCGACCAGGCCGCCGAGGGCGGCTTCGAGCGGCGCCGACTCGTCCGGCCCGTCCAGGACGCGCGCGCAGTCCTCGGCGGCCCGGCGGGTGGTGGCCAGTCCGTCGGCCCACCGGCCCTGGAGGTCGGCGTCGGGCACCCGCAGGTAGCCCTCGGCCCCGGTCGCCCCGAGCCGCAGCGCGTCGCAGCGGGCCCGCAGGGTCGCCACGTCCAGGGGCACGGTTCCGTCGGGGCCCGGCCGGGTGGCGGCCAGCTCCTGGATGAACCGGTTGTACCCCTGGTAGGCCGAGGTCAGCTCCAGGACGTGCGCCTGGCCGCCGAGCTTCCACCACATCAGCAGCTGCATGGCGCGCAGCTTCGGGCCCGCCGTCGAGGTGGATTCCGCCGGTACGGCCGCCGCCAACCCGCTGGTGGAACTCGTCCGGGCCCCGTACGATGCGGTGCCGGTCGCCAGCAGTGCCCCGCCGCAGATCACGGCAACGACGGCCCACCGGGCGCGGCCCCGCGTCGCAGCGGCGGACCGGGGCGCCGGACGGCGGCGCGCGGCGAGCCGGTGCAGCGGCGCCGCCAGCAGCGCACCTACGCCCGCGACCAGCGCCGCGCCGAAGACGGCCAGCAGCGCGGGACCGGTCAGGATCACCAGGAGCGGCCAGGCCACCGCCGGCAGGACGTGGCAGCTGTCGCCCATCGTCCGCAGCGGACCGAGGCAGCCGTCGACCGAGGCCAGCACCGCCAGACCGACCAGGGCGACGATCTGGGCGAGCCCGGCCGCCAGCAGGGCGCGCAGGAGGCGGTACGGCCGGGCGGTGGCCGCCACGGCGAGGGCGGTCACCGCCGACCCCACCCAGATCGCCGCGCCGCTCCACCAGGCGTAGAGCAGCGCGAACGCGCCGACGCGGAGCTCGCCCGCCGGCGGCTGCCAGGAGTGCTGGTGGGCCATCACCGCGACGATGCCGAGCAGGCAGACCGCCCCGCCGGCCAGCCCGGGGAGGAGGAGGCGCGGCAGCCCCGGGAGGCCACCTCCCCGGGGCGCCCACCACGTCCACCAGACCAGCGGGAAGAGCCAGAGCACGACCGCCGCGCCGATCGCGATCTGGTCGGCGCCCGCCACGGCCAGCGCCAGCAGCGTCCGGGTGAGCAGGGACAGCTCGGTCTGGTGCGCGTCCCACGGGCCGGGGAACGATCGGGTGATGGTGTCGCCGAACCCGAACGCGCCGGCGAGATCGCCGAGCAGGCGCAACCGCAGAATCCGCTGCCACAGGTCGAGGCCGGCGACCGCCACGAGGACGCCGGCGGCGAGGGCGACGCCCAGGCTGGCCCGCAGCGGCCCGCCCCGCCAGGACGCCAACCGCAGCCGGGCGCACTGGGTGATCCACCCGACGAACACGATGGCCGCCAGCAGCAGAAGCAGCAGCACCTCGGGGCGGGGCGGGAACCACTGCGGTCCGCCGGTGAATCCGCTGGTCAGCTCGCCGGTGACCAGCCCGGTCCCCAGCCACGACCCGGCGGCGACGCCGGTGGGCGCGGCCCCGCCGGTGGCCACCGCGTACCCGACGGTCCGCCACACCGAGATCGTCACGACCGCCGCCACGGGGGTCCCGACCACCCAGCACGCCACGCCGGTGGAGGTGATGCTCTCCAACTGGAGCACCAGGAAGAGGGCGGCCCAACCGAGCAGGAAGAACTGGACCCCGCTCAGCGCGTACAGCGGCGCGGGGTCGGCCAGGGAGCGCCGCCGGTCCGGCCAGGACGGGTGGGTCCGCAGCAGTCTGCGCAGCCGCGCGCGGACCGGGTGCGGCCGCGGCGGCTCCGGGTCGCCGCCGGCGGCCGTCGCCCAGACCCGCACGTCGGCCCCGGCGGCCACGGCGTCCGCGTCGGCGTGCAGCTCGCGGTGCCGCAGGATGTCCACCCGGGCCAGTTGGACCATGACCAGCAGGAAGGACGCGACCACGAGCTGCCGGATCAGCGGGGTCCGGGCGGCCGGCCAGAGCACCTCGTCCGCGCCGACGAACCAGCCGAAGAACTGGGCCCCGAGCAGCGATCCACCGACCAGCACGAGGTACGGCAGGCACACCAGGCCGGCGAAGGCGCGGAAGAGCGCCACCACCGCGTAGCTGATGCCCACGTCCCGGTTGCGCAGGTGCGCGTACTCGTGCAGGACGGTCGCCCGGAAGGTCTCCGGGTCGGTCATGCGGCTGAGCAGCAGCCCGCCGTGCAGCCGCACGGTGTACCGGCCGAACCACCCGTACGTCACCGCGCCCCGGGCCAGCGCGGCCGGATCGACCACGAACCCGGGCGGGGCGGCGAGTCCGGCCTGCCCGGCCAGGGCGGTCAGTTCGGCCCTCGCCGCGCCGTCCGGGTCCAGCCGCGACAGCGGGACCACCCGGCTGCCGCGGTTGCGCCACCGGGGCAGCCACAGGTAGAGCACGGCCGCGGCGGCGAGCACGGCGAGCACCCCGGCCGGCGCCCGCCACCGGCCGGCGTACGGCAGGCTGGACACGCACCGCTCCACCGCCGCGGGGTCGCCGGTGCGGAGCAGGTTCGCCAGCTCGTCGCTGGCCGGATCGAAGCCGGTGGCGAGGTCGCAGGCCAGGGCGTGGTTCTGCGGGGGCAGGAACTGGGCCAGCTCGCCGAGCATGGTGACGGCCGCGGTCAGCACGGTCATCAGCAGCAGGACGAAGCGCAGGGTCGTCCCGGCGGCGATCCCCGGCAGCCGCACCGTGGACGGTGGGTGGGCGGTGGCGGGCGCGGCGGACGGCTCCGCCACGCTCACCGCTCGGCCCGGGGCGCGGCGGGCGGTTCGAGCACCAGGCGGGCCACCACGTGGTCGGCCACACCCCGGGCGGCGGGATCGTCGAGCCCCGCCGCGCTCGCGCCGGCCCGCACCCGGTCGTGCACGGCGGCCAACTGTTCCCTGGTCAGGTGCGGGACGGTGGCCGGCAGGGCGGGCCGCGACCGCCGTCGGAACAGCCGGCGGAGCCGGCCGCCGACGCCGTCGGCCAGCGCCTTCACGCCCATCCGGCTCGCCTCGTCGACGGCGATCCACACCACCGGGGTGAGCGCGGCGACCGCCTCGGTCAGGCCGAAGCCCAACTCCTCCGGGCGGTGCGGGCGGCGCAACAGGCCCGCCACCCGGTCCGGCGGCAGCCGGCTCAGCCCCTCCACCAGTGGCAGCTCGTGCGGCGCGACCTCGGTGATGACGTCCCGGACGACCTCGGGGACGGTCGCGGCCATGGGAGCCTCCTCATCGGACGGACGCGTGACGGCCCCAGCTTATGGCCGACCGGCCCGGCGTGATGACCCGTGCACGGTCGGTCAGCCGGGGCACGCGCCGGGCGCCGGCAGGACTGCGCGGTCCCGGTTGACGCATCGAGGTGCGCTGATCAGAAACCCGGCACGATGAGGCTCAACGGCGCCGCCTGCCGACCGCGCCGGCCCGGCCCACGCCGGGCCCGGACGGCACGACGGCCGGGACCATCACGGGGGGGTCCCGGCCGTCGGCGGTGGGTCAGTGCGCGGCGCAGCCGGTGGTCGGCGCGGGCACCGCGGCCGGCGCGCCGATCGTCGGCAGCCCGAGCACCACCCCGGGGGTACGCGGGGAGCGGCCGGCCTCGGCGGCGTCGCCGGCCCGGGTACGCCGGTGCGACAGCGGCTCGCCGTCGGCGTTGAGGTGGTGCGGGGCGGCGTACGTGACGGTGGTGTGCACGATGTCGCCGGGCCGGATCTGCCCCGCGAGGCTGCCGGCGTCGAAGTGCACGAGGCGGCCGTCGCGGGCGCGGCCGGACATCCGGCCGGTGCGCTCGTCCTTGCGCCCCTCGCCGACGGCGACCAGCACCTCGACGGTCTCCCCCACCAGCTTCCGGTTCTCCGCCCAGGTGATCTCCTCCACGCAGGCGATCAGCCGCTCGTAGCGTTCCTGCACGACCTGCTTGGGGAGCTGGCCGTCCATGGTCGCGGCGGGGGTGCCGGGCCGCTTGGAGTACTGGAAGGTGAACGCCGAGGAGAACCGGGCCTCGCGGACCACGTCGAGGGTCCGCTCGAAGTCGGCGTCCGTCTCGCCGGGGAAGCCGACGATGATGTCGGTGGTGATGGCCGCGTCCGGCATCGCCGCTCGGACCTTGGAGATGATCCCCAGGTACTTCTCCGACCGGTACGACCGGCGCATCGCGCGCAGCACGTCGTCCGAGCCGGACTGCAGCGGCATGTGCAGCGAGTGGCAGACGTTCGGCGTCTCGGCCATGGCGGCGATCACGTCGTCGGTGAAGTCCTTCGGGTGCGGGCTGGTGAACCGGACCCGCTCCAGCCCGTCGATGTCGCCGCAGGCGCGCAGCAGCTTCCCGAAGGCGTACCGGTCACCGAACTCGACGCCGTAGGAGTTGACGTTCTGCCCGAGCAGGGTCACCTCCAGCACGCCCTCGTCGACCAGGGCGCGCACCTCGGAGAGGATGTCGCCGGGGCGGCGGTCCTTCTCCTTGCCGCGCAGGGAGGGCACGATGCAGAACGTGCAGGTGTTGTTGCAGCCCACCGAGATCGACACCCAGCCGGCGTACGTCGACTCGCGCCGGGTGGGCAGCGTGGAGGGGAAGACGTCGAGGGATTCGAGGATCTCCACCTCGGCGGCCGCGTTGTGCCGGGCCCGCTCCAGCAGCACCGGCAGCGAGCCGATGTTGTGCGTGCCGAAGACCACGTCCACCCAGGGGGCCTTGCGGACGATCTCGCCGCGGTCCTTCTGGGCCAGGCAGCCGCCGACCGCGATCTGCATCCCGGGGTGTTTGTCCTTCACGGGGCGCAGATGACCCAGGTTGCCGTAGAGCCGGTTGTCGGCGTTCTCCCGGACGGCGCAGGTGTTGAACACCACCACGTCCGGGTTGTCGTCGGCCTCGGCGGCGCGCACGTAACCGGCCTGTTCGAGCAGGCCGGAGATGCGCTCGGAGTCGTGCACGTTCATCTGGCAGCCGTACGTACGCACCTGGTAGGTGCGCGGGCTGCCCGCGGCTGCGGTAGTCATGACGTGCACAGCGTATCCGGGCCGAGCTGGTCGGACCGAACGAGGAGGAGCCATGTGCCGGAGCATCAAGACCCTGCGTGAGCCGTACGTCCCGGTGGTCACCGAGGAGGACGTCCGCGCGGCGGCGTTGCAGTACGTCCGGAAGATCTCGGGCTTCCGGACGCCTGCCGCCCACAACGCGGCCGCCTTCGACGCCGCCGTGGACGCGGTGGCCGCCGCCACCGCGACCCTGCTCGACCAGCTGGTGGTACGCGGCCAGCAGCCGACGGCCCGCGCCTGACGCCGCCCGGCCCGCGACCGGAGCCGACCCGCGGACCCGCGCGGGCCGGGCCCGGCTCAGGCCGCGGCTAACGCGGGGGCGACGGAGTCGGGGGCCCACCGGGAGCGGTGGCACTGCGACCAGCCCCGGCAGCCCGGGTGGGCCATGGTGCAGAGCCGCTGGTCGCTGAGCACCTCGCCGTCGTCCGTCTCGGTGACGGTGAAGTGCACCGGGCGGATGGTGCCGTCCGGGGCGACCAGCAGGTGCCGGCCGTCGTCGAGGGTGTCGTCCCGCATCAGGCAGTTGCGGTCCAGCAGCCGGGCCAGCGCCGCGATGCTCGGCAGCTCGGGCAGCCGCTCGGGCACCCCGTAGCAGTCGACCATCGTGCCGAACTCGCCCGGCGCCTCCCAGACGTCGCAGATCACCGCGTACGTGGGCAGCCGGGCCGGGTCGGCCACGGCGAGGGGCATCACCACCCGGCCGAGCGCCTCGGCCAGCGCGGGGTACACCTCCACCGGTGCCGCCCCGTCGATTCTCCAGTTCCACAGCTCGGTCATGCCGCCTCCTCGCTGTGCTCGTCCCACCGGCCTCCGGATCGGGCCTTAATGACGATGGTGGGGTGCATATGACCTCAGCCGGGGCCAAGTTACCGGTCTGTGACCATTCCGGGCAAAATTTCCTCGGGCACCGTTGCTCCGAGTAGCGGGAAGATGACAGTTTATCGGGTATGGTGCCTCGTTCGGGACAACGACCTGGCAGTCAGCGGATCCGGATCAGGTGCTCGCCCCGGGGCAGCAGCTCGCCGATCACCGTGCCGCCGGGCACCTCGCCCGCGACCAGCAGGCCGCCGGAGGTCTGCGCGTCGGCCAGCAGCAGCCGCTCCCCCTCGTCGGCCGCGCCGAAGTCCGTCCACGGGGTCACCCAGTCCAGGTTGCGGCGGGTACCGCCGCTGACGTACCCGTCCCGCAGCGCCTCCCGTGCCCCCGGCAGATACGGCACCCGGGCCGCGTCGATGGCGACCGTCAGCCGGCTCGCCCGGGCCAGCTTCGAGGCGTGCCCGAGCAGGCCGAAGCCGGTCACGTCGGTGCCGCAGCGGATGCCGGCGGCCACCGCCGCCCGGGCGGCGTCCCGGTTCAGCGCGCTCATAGAGGCGACGGCCGCGGCGAAGCGCTCGCCGGTGGCCTTGTGCCGGGTGTTCAACACCCCGACGCCGAGCGGCTTGGTCAGCGAGAGCGGCAGGCCGGCGCGACCGCCGTCCAGGGTGATCAGCTCCTCGGGCCGGACCACGCCGGTGACCGCGAGGCCGTACTTCGGGCCGTCGTCGTCGACGCTGTGCCCGCCGGCCAGGTGGCAGCCCGCCTCCCGGGCCACGTCCTGGCCGCCGCGCAGCACCTCCCGGGCCAGCTCCACCGGCAGCTTCTCCCGTGGCCAGCAGAGCAGGTTGAGCGCCACCAGCGGGGTGCCGCCCATCGCGTAGACGTCGGAGAGCGCGTTGGCCGCGGCGATCCGGCCCCAGTCGTACGCGTCATCCACCACCGGCGTGAAGAAGTCGGCGGTGCTCACCAGGCCGGTCCGCTCGTCGAGCCGGACCACCGCGGCGTCGTCGCCGTGCTCCAGTCCGACCAGCAGGTCGGCGGTGCCGCCGGCCGGCCCCAGCCCGGCGACCATCGCCTCCAGCTCGCCCGGTGGGATCTTGCAGGCACAGCCGCCGCCCCGGGCGTAATCGGTCAACCGGATCGCGTCGGTCATCCGTACATGATCTCCGTGAAACCCGGCCGCCGCCACTGGGCGGGCCGGCGTGTGACGGAATTCGGACTCCGGGGCACGGCGGGAACGGGTGTTACCGCTCCGTGACCATCTGAGTTGCATCACGCCACGTAGGCCCGCCTACAGTGGCCCAACCGGGGGTCGACCGACCCCGCTTCCGGGACGAACGACCGACAGGGACGGTGGACGACGTGACGACGGGCGAACCGCTCATCGTGCTGGACGGGGTCAACAAGTACTTCGGCCCGCTGCACGTGCTGGACGACGTGTCGCTCTCCGTCGGCAAGGGCGAGGTGGTCGTGGTCATCGGCCCCTCGGGCTCCGGCAAGTCGACGCTCTGCCGGACGATCAACCGCCTCGAGCCGATCGACTCCGGCACCATCACCTTCGACGGCACGCCGCTGCCCGCCGAGGGGAAGGCGCTGGCGAAGCTGCGCAGCGAGGTCGGCATGGTCTTCCAGTCGTTCAACCTCTTCGCGCACAAGACGATCCTGGAGAACGTCACCCTCGGCCCGGTGAAGGTCCGCAAGGAGAAGCCGGCCGCCGCCCGCGAGCGCGGCCTGGCCCTGCTGGACCGGGTCGGCATCGCCAACCAGGCCGAGAAGTACCCGGCCCAGCTCTCCGGCGGTCAGCAGCAGCGCGCGGCGATCGCCCGCGCACTGGCCATGCAGCCCAAGGCGATGCTCTTCGACGAGCCGACCAGCGCGCTGGACCCGGAGATGGTCGGCGAGGTGCTGGACGTGATGACCTCACTGGCCCGCGACGGCATGACGATGGTCGTGGTCACCCACGAGATGGGCTTCGCCCGGCACGCGGCCAACCGGGTGATCTTCATGGCCGACGGCAAGCTGGTCGAGGACGCCCCGCCGACGGAGTTCTTCGCCAACCCGCGCAGCGAGCGGGCCAGGGACTTCCTCTCCAAGATCCTCACGCACTGAGCGTCCCTAGCGGAGCGCGCCGTCCCCCGGCGGGCTCCCGTCGAAGAAGGAGAAGAGTATGCGTATGAAGCACGTGGCGGCGGTCGCCGCGGCGGCCACCCTGGCCCTCGGCATGAGCGCCTGCGGTGGCGACGGCGACGGCGGTTCCGGCAACGGGGGCGGCAAGGGCATCGTCGGAAAGGCGCAGAGCCAGAAGAAGCTGGTGATCGGCGTCAAGGCCGACCAGCCGGGCCTGGGTCTGCAGACCGGCAGCACGTACGAGGGCTTCGACATCGAGATCGCCAAGATCGTGGCCAAGGGCCTGGGGGTCGACGCGAACAACATCGAGTGGAAGACCACCGTCTCCGCCAACCGTGAGCCCTTCATCCAGCAGGGCACCGTCGACCTGGTCGTGGCGACGTACACGATCAACGACGAGCGCAAGCAGAAGGTCAACTTCGCCGGCCCGTACTTCGTCGCCGGTCAGGACCTGCTGGTGAAGGCCGACTCGACGATCACCGGCCCCGAGGGCCTGGACGGCAAGAAGGTCTGCTCGGTGCAGGGCTCCACGCCGGCCAAGCGGATCCAGACCGACCACCCGAAGGCCAAGCTCCAGCAGTTCGACGCCTACTCGAAGTGCATCACGGCGCTGGAGGGTGGTCAGGTCGACGCGGTGACCACCGACGACATCATCCTCGCCGGCTACGCCGCGCAGTCCCAGTACGCCGGCAAGTTCAAGGTGGTCGGCAAGACCTTCTCCACCGAGCCGTACGGCATCGGCCTGAAGAAGGACGACAAGGACGGCTGCGAGAAGGTCAACGAGATCCTCAAGGCCGCCGCCTCGGACGGCACGTACAAGGCCGCCTGGGACGCCACCCTGGGCAAGAGCGGCAAGGCCGCGCCCGAGCTGGACACCACGAAGCTGACCAACTGCGGCAGCGTCTGACCGGTTCCGGGGCCGGCATCCGTACGGGTGCCGGCCCCGGCCTGTCGCGACGCCGACGACGTGCCCCGGGAGTCGACGCATGCACGTATTCGCTGATCCGACCAACCTCGACGCGTACCTGTCGGGCTTCCTCTGGATCCTCAAGCTGACCGGCGCGTCGGCGGTGATCGCGCTGGTGCTCGGCGTGCTGCTCGCCGCGTTCCGGGTCTCCCCCGTGCCCGTGCTGCGCGGCTTCGGCGCGGCTTGGGTGAACATCTTCCGCAACACGCCGCTGACGCTGATCATCTTCTTCTGCTACTTCGGCCTCTTCTCGACCCTCGGGTTGACCCTCTCCGACGACCTGAACCTGAACAACTTCTGGCTCGGCGTCGTCGGCCTGTCGGTCTACACCGCGGCGTTCGTCTGCGAGTCCGTCCGCTCCGGCATCAACACGGTTCCGGCCGGCCAGGCGGAGGCGGCCCGGGCGATCGGGCTGACCTTCTTCCAGACCCTGCGGATCGTGGTCCTGCCGCAGGCCGGGCGGGCGGTGGTGGCGCCCCTGGGCAGCGTGCTCATCGCGCTGTGCAAGAACGCCACGATCGTCGGCACCATCGGCTTGATCGAGGCCTCCAGCGTGATGAAGCAGCTGATCAACGACAACGGCGACGCGGTCATCCCGATCTTCCTGGTCTTCGCCGGCACGTTCGCCGCGATCCTCGTCCCCACCGGCTACTTCTTCGGCTGGCTGGCCAACCGACTGGCGGTGAAGCGCTGATGAGCACCGGCGTTCTGTACGACCACCCGGGACCGCGCGCCCGCATCCGCAACGCGGTGCTCAGCGTCGCCTTCGGCCTCGGCCTGGTCGCGTTGCTGTGGTGGATCTACACCAAGTTCGACCAGGCCGGCCAGTGGGAGGCCGCGCTCTGGAAGCCCTTCACCCAATCGGCCACCTGGACCCAGTTCATCCTTCCCGGCCTGCGGCAGACGCTGCTCGCCGCGGCCACCGGCATGGTGCTGTCGCTGGCCTTCGGCATCATCTTCGCGGTCGGACGGCTCTCCGAGCACTGGTGGATCCGGGTGCCGGCCGGCGTGGTGGTGGAGTTCTTCCGCGCCGTCCCGCTGCTCCTGATGATCTTCTTCATCTTCTACGGCGTGCCGTTCCTCATCCAGGGCCCGGTCACGGCGTTCACCGCCGTGGTGGCCGGCCTCACCCTCTACAACGGCTCGGTGCTGGCCGAGGCGTTCCGGGCCGGCATCCGGTCCATCCCCGGCGGCCAGTCCGAGGCGGCCTACGCGGTGGGCATGCGCAAGAGTCAGGTCATGCGGCTGATCCTGGTGCCGCAGGCCGCCCGCGCCATGCTCCCGGTGATCGTCAGCCAGCTCGTGGTCCTGCTCAAGGACACCGCGCTCGGCTACATCGTGGCCTTCCCCGAGCTGCTCGCGCGCGGGGTCAACGACCTCTCCGCCAACTACGGGAACGTGGTCGCCGCCGCGATCGTGGTGGCCGTGATCTACATCCTGATCAACTCGCTGCTCACCGCGCTGGCGAACTGGCTCGACCGGCGTACCCGCCAGCGCGCGTTCCGGATCCCCAAGCAGACCGCCCCGGACTCCACCCCGGCCGGCGGGATGGCCGTCTCCGAGCCGCAGGGCTGACCCGACCCGCTGCGACGCCGTGCCGCATCCCGTTCCCGCGGGAGGTGGCACGGCGTCCGTCGTCGCGGCACCGATTCATCCACGACATCAGCTTCGTAGCGTCCCGGTGGCCGGCCCGCCCTCGCCGGCCCGGCCGCCCCTCGGCAGCGGTGTTGGTCCTGGCTCAGCGGGCGATCTCGGTGACCCGGGACTCGCGGACCACGGTCACCCGGATCTGACCGGGATAGGTCAGCTCCTCCTCGATCTGCTTGGCCACGTCCCGGGCCAGCACCGCCGCGCCGATGTCGTCGACGTCCTCCGGCTTCACCATCACCCGGATCTCCCGGCCCGCCTGCATGGCGAAGACCTTCTCCACGCCGACCTTGCCGGCCGCGATCTCCTCGATCCGCTCCAGCCGCTTGACGTACACCTCCAGGCTCTCCCGCCGGGCGCCCGGCCGACCGCCGGAGCAGGCGTCGGAGGCCTGGGTGAGGACAGCCTCGACGGTCTGCGGCGGCACCTCGTTGTGGTGCGCCTCGATGGCGTGCACGACGTCCTCGCTCTCGCCGTACCTGCGGGCGAGGTCGGCGCCGATGATGGCGTGGCTGCCCTCCACCTCATGGGTGAGCGCCTTGCCGATGTCGTGCAGGAACGCCGACCGCTTGATGGTCGACACGTCCAGCCGCAGCTCGGCGGCCATCATCCCGGCGATGTGCGCGGTCTCCACCAGGTGCTTGAGCACGTTCTGCCCGTACGACGTCCGGTACCGCAGCCGACCGAGCAGGGTGACCAGCTCCGGGTGGATCTCGGTGATGCCGACCTCGACCAGCGCGTCCTCGGCGGCGCGGTGGCACAGCTCCTCCACCTCGTCCCGGGCCAGCTCGTAGACCTCCTCGATCCGGTGCGGGTGGATCCGCCCGTCGAGGACCAGCTTCTCCAGGGTGACCCGGCCGACCTCCCGGCGGACCGGGTCGAAGCAGGACAGCAGCACCGCCTCGGGGGTGTCGTCGATGATCAGGTTGACCCCGGTGACCGACTCGAAGGCGCGGATGTTGCGCCCCTCCCGGCCGATGATCCGCCCCTTCATCTCGTCACCCGGCAGGTGCAGGACGCTGACCACGCTCTCCGCGGTCTGCTCGCTGGCCACCCGCTGGATGGCGTCCACCACGATGTGCCGGGCGCGCTGCTCGGCGGTGTTGCGGGCGTCGGACTCGATGTCCCGGACCAGCAGCGCGGCCTCCCGCTTGGCCTGGCCCTCGATCGCCTCGACCAGCTCGGCCCGGGCGGCGTCGGCGGTCAGCCCGGCCACCCGCTCCAACTCCCGGCGGCGCTGCTCCTCCGCCTCGGCCACCGCCCGCTCCCGCTCGGCCAGCGCGTTCTCCCGGGCGGCGAGGGCGGCACTGGCGGCGGTGAGCTGCCGCTCCCGCTCGGCGAGCCGCTCCACCTCCTCGGTGTGCAGCCGCTCCCGCTCGTCCATCCGGGCGGCCCGCCGTTCCACCTCGGCGGCCTGCTCCCGGGTGGTCGCGGCGAGCACCGCCACCTCCCGCTCACCGCTGCGCCGGGCGGCCGTGCGGAGCTGCTCGGCGTCCGCCTCGGCCTGCTTGTGCGCCCGCTCGAGGACGGTGTCGGCCTCCGCGCGGGCGTCGTCGAGGACCCGCCGAGCCTCTGCCCGGGCCGCCTTCGCCTCGGCCTTCGCGGCGGCCGCCTCGGTGCGGGCCGCGGCGGCGGCCGACTTCGCCACGTCGATGGTGCTGTTCGCCTCGTGGGCGGCGGACCGCAGGGCGGCGAGGGACTGCTCCTGGCGGTCCTTCTCGGCGATGAAGGCCGGGTCCTCGGGGGCCGGCGCGACGCTGATCCGGCGCAGCGTCCGGACGCCCACCAGGACGGCCCCGACCACCACGACGGCCAGGATCAGCACCACCGCGAGGATGAGAACGTTGAAAGCGCTCATGCCGTCGCCCCGGACCGTGCGACCGTCTCCTGGCAACCTGGGGCCGTCTCCCGACCGCCGGCGGCGTGGTCGGCGACCGACCGGCCGGCGATGCGTGGAAGACCGCCGGTGAACCTGTGCCGTCCCGCCATGGCCGCCTCCCCTGAACGTCGACTCCGCAGAGACGTGCCGGGGGCACGCACCTGCGGCTCTGGACGCCCGACCGGAGCGGCTGGCAGTGGGTAGCTCTCCGTCGACGGTGCCCCCGAAAGGGCATCGCCGACGGCCGGTTGCAGTTGTCGGTCGGCTCCGGACCGGCTGTCCGGAGCTGCCGTCAAGGGCCGGTGAAGCTGGCCAAAGTGATGCTGTTCTGTTACGAGATCTATGTTGTGCGCTTAGCCTGCGCTGGTCGGGCAATGTGAGCCTGTATGGCGAGGCTAGGTCGCCAGGGGCCGTTCGGTCAAGAACTCATGATCAAACCACCCGGACGGAGAGAAGTCGCGGCATCACCCAGCGCTGTCCAGATGCCGGACACGGGCGGACAAACGGCCCGCCCCGTAGGTGCCGAGTCGCCTCCCGTACCTGCTCAACCCGCCATCGTCCGGCCGCGCCCGATCCGCCGTCAGCCGAGGGCGCGGTTGTCCCGGTCGAGTTCGCCCTCGGCATCGGCGAGGGCGTCGGCGTCGATCTGCTCGGCGAACTCGGCCGCCTCCGCGCTCTGCGCGGCGAGCGCGTCCTTCACCGCCCGGATCGCCACCCCCGGCGGGTAGCCCTTGCGGGCCAGCATGCCCACCAGCCGGCGGAACACCGCGTCGGGCTCGCCGCGGACGGAGCGCAGCTTCCGGTCGACCAGGGCCCGGGCGGTCTCCGCCTCGGTCTCCTCGTCCAGCTCACCGAGGGCCTCGCTGGCGGTGTCGCCGTCCACCCCGCGCTGGCGCAGCTCGTTGGCGAGCGCCCGGCGGGCCAGCCCCCGGCCGGCGTGCCGGCTGGAGACCCAGGCCCGGGCGAAGGCGGCGTCGTCGATGATCCCGACCTCGTCGTACCGGTCGAGCACCTGCGCGGAGACCTCGTCGGAGATGCCCCGCTTGGCCAGCGCGCCGGCCAGCTCCGCCCGGGTACGCGGCCGCACCGCGAGCTGCCGCAGGCAGATCTCCCGGGCCACCTCGGCCTCGTCGCGCGGCGGTGCGGGGGGCGCCTCCGGACCGGCCTCCTCGGACCGGCCACGGCGACCCCGTCGGGGCCGGGGCGTCGTGGTGTCGTCACCCGGCCGGGGCGGGCTGGCATCCCAGCCCCGCCCCGTGCGGGCGCGTCGTCCTGCCACTTAGCCGGCGACCGGTCAGAAGTCGACCGGCGGCAGCTCCGGGCCACCAGCGGCGTCGCCCGCGCCGACCCCGACGCCGAGCTTCTCCAGGATCTTCTTCTCGATCTCGGCCGCCACGTCCGGGTTCTCCTTGAGGAACTCCCGGGCCTTCTCCTTGCCCTGGCCCAGCTGGTCGCCGTCGTAGGTGTACCAGGCGCCGGACTTGCGGATGATCGCCTGCTCCACGCCGACGTCGATCAGCGAGCCCTCGCGGGAGATGCCCTTGCCGTACATGATGTCGAACTCGGCCTGCTTGAACGGCGCGGCGACCTTGTTCTTCACGACCTTGACCCGGGTCCGGTTGCCGACCACGTCGGTGCCGTCCTTGAGGCTCTCGATGCGGCGCACGTCGAGCCGGACCGAGGCGTAGAACTTCAGCGCCCGACCACCGGTGGTGGTCTCCGGGCTGCCGAACATCACGCCGATCTTCTCGCGGAGCTGGTTGATGAAGATCGCCGTGGTGCCGGTGTTGTTGAGCACACCGGTGATCTTCCGCAGCGCCTGGCTCATCAGCCGGGCCTGGAGACCCACGTGGCTGTCGCCCATCTCGCCCTCGATCTCGGCACGCGGCACCAGGGCCGCGACCGAGTCGATCACGATGACGTCGATCGCGCCGGAGCGGACCAGCATGTCGACGATCTCCAGCGCCTGCTCACCGGTGTCCGGCTGGGAGACCAGCAGGGCGTCGGTGTCGACACCGAGGGCCTTCGCGTAATCCGGGTCGAGCGCGTGCTCGGCGTCGATGAAGGCGGCGATGCCACCGGCCCGCTGGGCGTTGGCCACCGCGTGCAGGGCGACCGTGGTCTTACCGCTGGACTCGGGACCGTAGATCTCGACGACCCGGCCGCGGGGCAGACCGCCCACGCCGAGCGCCACGTCGAGCGCGATCGAGCCGGTCGGAATCACCGCGGTCTGGATGACCGGCCGCTCGCCCAGCCGCATCACCGAACCCTTGCCGAACTGCTTGTCGATCTGAGCGAGAGCAAGGTCGAGTGCCTTCTCCCGGTCGGGCCCTGCGGCCATGTTTGCCACCCCTGCCTTCGCCGGCGTCTTTCCTGAGCTTCGCGTCACGCGGGACACGCTAGGCGCTGGGTCCGACAGAAAACCAGCCGACGGGCCGCGAGCTGTGGACGAGCACCCCGCTGTGGACAATAGCCGAACAGGTGTACGACTCGGCAAGCGACACGCGGACGCGGCGAAAGGGCCGCTCAACGTAGCCGGGCGGGAACCCGGTCGGGATAGGCGGCGACGACGGCCCGCCAGACCACGTGGGTCTGCTCACCCGACCTGAGCGCCTGCTCGATGGTCCGCCCACCGAGCTGGGACAGCACCTGGTCCCGGGCGAGGCTGGCCGCGTAGCCCGGCCCGAACGCCTCCTCCAGCCGCGCCCAGAAGTCGGTCAGCCGCACGTGATCAGTCCTCCTCGTCGGGCACCCGCCCGGGCACCGGACGCAACGCTAGCGCCACCAGGGGCACCACCGCGATCGCCGCCAGCAGGGTCAGCACCGGATAACCGGCCGCCCGCATGACAAACCCGCTGGCCGCGGCGGCGCTGGCGCCGGCCAGCCCCATCGTCAGGTCGGAGAACCCCTGCACACTCGGGCGGACCGCCGCCGGCACCGACTCCGACAGCAGGGTGGAGCCGGCCACCATCGTGCCGGACCAGCCCAGCCCGAGCAGGACCAGGCCGACCGACAGCCGGGGCGTGTGGTGCCCGGCGGTGCCGGCGACCGCGCACGCGGCCAGCAGCAGCCCCACACCGCCGAGGATGACCGCGCGCCGGCCCAGCCGGTCGGTGAGCCAGCCGACCAGCGGGCTGAGGGCGTACATGCCGGCGATGTGCAGGCTCAGCACGATGCCGACCAGCCGCAGCACATCCGCATCGCCGTGCGACTCGCCGAGGCGGACCGGCGTCATGGACATCACCGCGACCATCACCACGTGGCCCACCGCGACCGCCGCGATGCCGAGCCGGGCGGCCTGGCGCCCGCGTACCACCTGCCAGGCCGCCCGCATCCCCGCACCACGCCGGGCGGGCTCCGCCGGCGCGGTGACGGCGTCCGCCGGCGGGGTGACGTCCGGCGCGGCGACGGCGTCCGCGACCGGGGCGTCGGCCGCCGCCAGCCGGCGCGCGGTGAGCAGCGGATCGGGCCGCAGGAGCACCACGAGTACGACGGCGGCGAGCAGGAACGCGGCGGCGCTGAACGCGAACGGGCCGGCCAGCGGTGGCAACCCCCACCCGCTGGTGGTGCGGTCGGCCAGCGCGGCGAAGTTCGGCGCGGCCACCGCGCCGATGGTGGTGGCCCACACGATCAGCGAGAGCTGGCGCCCCCGTCGGGCCGGCTCGGCGAGGTCCACCGCGGCGTAGCGGGCCTGGAGGTTCGCCGCGGTGCCGCCGCCGAAGAACAGCATGCCGAGGAAGAGCAGCGGCACGAAGCGGGTGACCGTGGCGAGCACCACCAGGACGGCGCCGACCGCGCCCGCCAGGTACGCGACCGCCAGCCCGGGGCGCCGGCCGTGCCCGTTCATGATCCGGGTGACCGGGACCGCGAGCAGGGCCCCGCCGACCACGGCGGCGCTCTGCGCCAGGCCGGCGACCGCGGTGCCGGCGACCCGGGCGGCGAGCAACGCCCCGACGGCGATGCCGATGGTCACACCGATCCCGCCGATGATCTGGGTGGCGAAGAGCAGGCGCAGGGTTCGCCGCTGGATCGGCGCAACATCCGGCCGGGTCCGGGCCGGCGCGGTCAGATCGGTGGCCATGCGGCCTCCTCAGTAAGGGGTCAGACGCCGCACCATCCTTGCAAACCGGCCCCGTCCCGGGGGAGCCCGTTTCGCTACAGGCCGAGACCCCGGCCGATGATCTCCTTCATGATCTCGGTGGTGCCGCCATAGATGGTCTGCACCCGCCCGTCCAGCCAGGCCTTCGCCACCGGGTACTCCAGCATGAAGCCGTAGCCGCCGTGCAGCTGCACGCAGCGGTCGGCCACCTTGTTCTGCAGCTCGGTGGTCCACCACTTGGCCTTCGCCGCGTCGGTCACCGAGAGCCGGCCGGCGTTGAACTCGGCGACGCAGTGGTTGACGAACGTGCGGGCGATGGTGACCTCGGTGTCCAACTCGGCCAGGAGGAAGCGGTTGTGCTGGAACTTCCCGATCGGCCGGCCGAACGCCTCCCGCGAGCGGGCGTAGTCGAGGGTGACCGCGAGCAGCTTCTCCGCCGCCGCGACCGCGGCCACCGCGATGCTCAGCCGCTCCCGGGGCAGGTTCCCCATCAGGTGGTAGAAGCCGTGGTTCTCGGTGCCGATCAGGTTCTCCGCCGGCACCCGGCAGTCGTCGAAGAACAACTCCGCGGTGTCGTTGGCCTTCAGGCCGACCTTGGCCAACCGCCGGCCCCGGCTGAAGCCGGGGGTGCCGGTCTCCACCGCGATCAGGCTCACCCCGTGCGCGCCCTGGTCGGAGGTCCGCACCACCACGACGACCAGATCGGCCATCTCGCCGTTGGTGATGAACGTCTTCTGCCCGTTGAGCAGGTAGGAGTCGCCGTCCCGGACCGCGCTGGTGCGGACCCCGGCCAGGTCGCTGCCGGCGCCCGGCTCGCTCATCGCGATCGCGGTGACCAGGTCGCCGGAGCAGAAGCCCGGCAGCCAGCGCTTGCGCTGGTCGTCGGTGGTCAGCTCGGTCAGGTACGGCGCCACCACGTCGTTGTGCAGGCCGAAGCCGAGCCCGGAGCAGCCGGCCGCGATGATCTCCTCGTCCAGCACCGCGTTGAAGCGGAAGTCCCGCTGGCCGCCGCCGCCGAACTCGGTGTCGACGTCCATGCCGAGCAGCCCGGCCGCGCCGGCCTTGCGCCACACCTCCCGGTCGACGATGCCGTCGGCCTCCCAGCGCTCGTGGTGCGGGACGGCCTCCCGGGCCAGGAACTGGCGGCACAGGTCCCGGAACTCTTCGTGGACGGGCTCGTAGAGATGCTGCTCCATGGCGGCCAGTGTGGCACCGCTCACCCGCGCTGCCCAGAGGCGAGCCGCGTTCGCCGGAGCCGGCGCGGATCAGGCGGCGAGGGCGCGGGCGGCGACCGTCAGGTCCTGCACCAGGCCGGCGTACGCGCCGTCCTGGTCGTCGGCGCGGAGCACCGCCGACGGGTGGATGGTGGCCAGCAGCCGGGCCTCGGGGGCGTCGGCGACCTTTCCGGTGTTGTCCACCGGCACCCGGGTGAAGTCCTCCGGGTGCTGGGCGGACGCGGGCCAGGGCAGCAGCTCGCCGCGCTGCTTTGTCACCCGGAACGTCGGGCCGAGCAGCGCCTTGGCGGCGGTGGCCCCGAGCACCACCACGACCTCCGGGTGCAGCCGGGCGAACTCCGCGACCAGCCAGGGCCGGCAGGCGGTGATGTGCACCCGGTCCGGCGACTGGTGGATCCGCCGTTTGCCGCGCAGCTCGAAGCGGAAGTGCTTCACGGCGTTGGTCAGGTAGATGTGACCGGGGTCGATGCCGGCGTCGTCCACCGCCTTGCGCAGCAGCCGGCCGGCCGGGCCGACGAAGGGCAGCCCCTTCTGATCCTCCATGTCGCCCGGCTGCTCGCCCACGAAGACCACCCGGGCGGTCTCGTCGCCCCGCCCGAAGACGGTCTGCGAAGCGTCGCGGTAGAGCTCGCAGCCCCGGCAGCCGGCCGCCGCGTCGCGCAGCTGGTCGATCGTGTCCGCCTGCGGCGGGATGAACTGCTGGGCGCCGGGGGCACTCTCGGTCTGCTCGGCCATGCCGCCTTTATATACCGGTTTCGAGCCGGGCGTCGGATGCCGCCCGCCGCGCGCACGCGTCCGGGCGTCAGTAACCGCCACCTCCGCCGTCCCGCGAGGCCAGCGCGATCGCGATGATCACGACGATCACCGCCACCGCGATGGCGATCCAGAGTCCCGTCCTGGACCTGTTCGAAGACCTGTTCGAGGCCATGTCGACCACCTCCCAGCGCGGCATTCCCGCAGCTACGGCCGACATGCCCCGGCCCGGTCAGGCGGTGAACCCGAACGGCCCGGTGGGGTGTGCCGCGCGGGCGACCGCGGCGGCGAGCGGGGCGAGGTCGGCCTCGTCGAGCGAGCTGACCGTGATCCGGATGCCGGGACCGGCGGCGATCCGGTTGAGCGCGCCGGGGGCGACCGACCAGCCGGCGTCCCGCAGCGCGGTGACCACCACGGTCTCGTCCGGCACGGGCACCCAGACGTTGATCCCGGTGCGGCCGTGGGCGGGCAGGCCGTGCGCCCTCAGCGCCTCCACCAGCCCGTGGCGCCGCCGCTCGTAGCTCTCCCCCGCCCGGTGCGCGAGGTCGGCGGTGGCGGGGTCGCGCCACAGCGCCAGCACGAGGCGTTGCAGCACGGTGGAGACCCAGCCGGCGCCGACCCGGGCCCGGCCGGCGACCCGGGCCACCGTGGCCTCGTCGCCGGCCAGCACCGCGAGCCGCAGGTCCGGGCCGTAGGGCTTGCTCACCGACCGGACGAAGGCCCAGGTCGGGGTCGCCCCGGCGAGCGGACGCAGCGGTACGCGGGCCAGCTCGGCGGCGTGGTCGTCCTCGATCAGCAGCAGGTCGGACCGGCCGGCGAGCAGCGCCCGCAGCGCCTCGGCCCGGTCGGCGGAGACGGCCGCGCCGGTCGGGTTCTGGGCGCGGCTGGTGACGATCAGCGCGCGGGCCCCGGCGGCGAGGGCGGCCCGCACCCCCGGCTCGGTCGGCCCCTCGTCGTCGACCGGCACGCCGATGGCGCGCAGCCCGAGCGCGGCGACCAGGTCCAGCAGGTTGGCCCAGCCGGGGTCCTCGACCGCCACCGCGTCGCCGGGGCGCAGGTGGGCGGCGAGCAGCCGCTCGATGCCGTCCAGCGCACCGCCGCTGACGGTGATCTCGGCGGCCGGCACACCGTCGGCGGCGAGCCGGTCCCGGGCGGCGTCGGCCAGGTCGGGGACGACGGCGGCGGCCGCGTACCCGGTGGGCGGGCCGATCTCGGCGGCGAGCGCGGCGAGGTGCGGGCCGAGCGGTGGCAGCAGCCGGGGGTCGGGCTGGCCGGTGGAGAGGTCACGGGCGCCGGGCAGCGGCGGCGGCAGCAGGCCGGCCCGGCGGGCGGCGACCGGCGGGCGGGGGCGGACCCGGGTGCCGTGCCGGCCGGCCGTCACCACCAGGCCGCGTTGCCGCAGCTCCTGGTACGCCCGGGCGACGGTGGCCGGGCTCACCGCCAGCCCGGTGGCCAGGGCTCGGACGGCGGGCAGGGCGTCGCCCGGGGCGAGTGTCCCGCTGCGGATCCCACCCTCCACGCTGGCCGAAATGGCGGCCGACGTCGACCCCTCGATCTGATAATGTGCTGCCACAGTTCACAGATTGTACTAGAACAAAGGTGGGATGTCGCATGTACCCCCGCACCGAACGGACCACCGCCAGCCGCACCCGCGACCGGATGAGCTACGACCAGACCGCCGCGCACGCCGTCCTCGACGAGGCGTACCACTGCGCGCTGGGCTTCACCGTGGACGGTGAGCCGCGGGTGCTGCCCACCCTGCACGTCCGCGTCGACGACACCCTCTACCTGCACGGCTCCACCGGCAGCCGGCCGCTGCTCGCCGCCCGGGGCGACGCCGGGCTGCCGGTCTGCGTCGCGGTGACCCTGCTCGACGCGCTGGTCTACGCCCGTTCCCAGTTCAACCACAGCGCCAACTACCGCTCGGTGGTCGCCCACGGCACCGCCCGGCTGGTCACCGACGAGCGGGAGCGGACCGCCGTGCTGACCGCGCTGGTCGAGAAGGTCGCCGCCGGGCGCAGCGCGGACAGCCGGCCACCGAGCCGCCGGGAACTCGCCGAGACGGCCGTGCTGGCGCTGCCGCTGCGCGAGGTGTCGGTCCGGACCCGCACCGGCGGGGTCAACGACGACCCCGCGGACCTCGACCTGCCGTACTGGGCCGGGGTGCTGCCGCTGCGGCTGACCGCCGGGCTGCCGGAGCCGGCCCCCGGGGTGACCGCGCCGCTGCCGGCGTACCTGCGGCCGGCCCGCTCGGCCTGGCTGGAGCCGGTGGTGCTGCGCGGGGAACACGTCGTGCTGGAACCCCTCGACCTCGCCCACGCCGAGGAGCTGTTCGCCGCGCTCGACGACCCCGAGGTGTGGCGGTACGTCGGCAGCCCCCGACCGACGAGCGTGGCCGAGATGGCCGGCCACGTCCGGGCGGCGCTGGCCGACCACCAGCGTGGCGTCCGGGTGCCGTGGGTGCAGCGCTGCGCGGCCACCGGGGCGGTGGTCGGCACCACCTCCTACTACCACCCCGACGAGGACCTGCGGTCGGTGGAGATCGGCTACACCCAGCTGGGCCGGGCGTGGTGGCGCACCGGGATCAACACCGAGGCGAAGCTGCTGCTGCTCACCCGGGCCTTCGAGGAGCTGGACGCGATCCGGGTCACCTGGCAGACCAGCACGCTCAACGAGCGCTCCCAGCGGGCCATCGAGCGGCTCGGGGCCACCCGGGAGGGCACCCTGCGGGCCAACCGGCGCCGCGCCGACGGCACCTGGCGGAACTCGGCGCTCTATTCGATGCTGGCCGACGAGTGGCCGAACGCACAGGTCAGCCTGCGGGAAAGGCTTCGCCCGGCGGCATCGGTGGCGTGATGATGGCGGGCGTGCTGGGCATCACCGACATCTGGACGTACCTGCTGGGGACCGTGGCGATCATCCTGCTCCCCGGGCCGAACTCGCTCTTCGTGCTCTCCACCGCCGCCCGGCGCGGGGTGGGGGCCGGCTACCGGGCCGCGGGCGGGGTGTTCGTCGGCGACTCGGTGCTGATGATCCTCTCCGCCGCCGGGGTGGCGTCGCTGCTCAAGGCGTACCCGCCGCTCTTCCTGGTGATCAAGTACGCCGGCGCGGCGTACCTCGGGTATGTGGGGTTGACGATGCTTCGCGGCGCCTGGCGGCGCTGGCGCGACCGCAACGACCCGACCGCGCCGCGGCTGATCGACGCGGCGGAGCCGGCGGCGCTGCGCAGCCCGTCCCGCAAGGCCCTGGTGATCAGCCTGCTCAACCCGAAGGCGATCCTCTTCTTCATCTCGTTCTTCATCCAGTTCGTCGACCCCGGGTACGCCTGGCCGGCGCTGTCGTTCCTGCTGCTCGGCCTGATCGCCCAGGTGACCAGCGCGCTCTACCTGACCGCGCTGATCTTCGCCGGGACCTTCCTCGCCGCCCAGTTCCACCGCCGCCGCCGGCTCGCCGTCGGGGGCACCACCGCGGTCGCCGCCCTCTTCCTCGGCTTCAGCATCAAGCTCGCCACCGCCTCGGTCTGACCGCGCGGCGGTCAGGTGCCGTCACCGCCGCCACCACCGATGCCGCCACCGCCGGCCGTGCCGCCCAGCCCGTACCCAGGCGCGACCGGCTCGTCGGGGTGGCGGCTGACGTGGGCGGACTCCCGGATCGCGCCGGACCAGTCGGCGTGCGCGGCGGCGGCCGCGTGCCGGTTGATGGCGTGCCGCAACCAGCCGTCCACGGTGGCCACCCAGTCCCGCCGGTCCTGGCCCGCGTGCCAGACCCGGAACCGGCTGATGCTCTGGTGGGTGACCCCGGCCAGGGAGAGCCGGCGGTCCAGCCAGAGCAGCACCTCCAGCCCCGCCGCGTTGGTCACGAAGATCAGTTCCAGCTCGGTGATCGGGCCGGCGTAGAGCGGCGCCACCCAGTAGCCCAACCGCTCGTGCAGGGGCAGGGTCTGCTCCACCCCGGGCAGCCGGCCCTGCTGCAGCCCCGCCTGCCGCAGCACGAAGCCGAGGGTCTCCAGCGCGGCGAGGATGTGCTGCTGGGTGGGGAGCGGGTGGACGAAGACCGGCACCATCGCGCCCTGGTCCAGGTCCGGATCCACCGACACCTCGGTACGCAGGCCGGTGCGCAGGCCCATCAGCGGCACCCCGCCGAAGATCGTCGGCGGGGTCTCCCAGGGCAGCGGCAGCGCGAAGTCGACCGCCCGGCGGCGTCCCGCGGGCACCACGAACCGGCCGGCGATCGGCACCTGGTGATACTGCACGAGGCGGCGCGGCGAGCCCGGATCCTCCGGCTCGGCCTGGGCGACCAGGCCGAGCCGGACGTGCCGGACCGGTACATCCTCGCCGCCCGCGGCGAGCGTCACCCGCCCCGGCAGGCGCAGCCCCGGACGGGTGCTCGGGTTGGTCAGGGTGGTGGTCACCGACAGTCCGGTCCAGCCGGACTGCGCGGACACCCCGGTCAGCCGCACCGCGCTCCCCCCGTCGCCGCCTGGCACGGCTTTTCCCCGTGGGCGGCCGGTCAATCAGCGCATGCGCCGGCCCCTCGGCACCGGGTCGGTCTCGTCGTCGAACTCGCCGATGACCTCCTCGAGCAGGTCCTCCAGGGCGACGAAGCCGATCGGCCGGGTCGGGCCGCCGCCGTTGCTGACCAGGGCCAGCTGGGCCTGCCGGCCCCGCATCGCCGCCACCGCCTCGCTGACCGAGGCCCCCCCGCGCAGGGTGAAGGCCGGGGTCATCAGCTCACCGGCGGTCGCCGTCCGGCCGGTGGTGACCGCCCGGACCGCCTCCCGGACGTGCACCAGGCCGCAGACCTCGCCGCCGGCGTCGAGCACCGCCAGCCGGGACCGGCCGCTGTCCCGGGAGACGTGCTCGATCCGCTCGGCGCTGTCGTCCCGGCGGACCGTGACGATCCGGTCGAACGGCTCCATCACCTGCGCCACCGTGGTGCCCTGGAGCTCCAGCATGCTGGTCAGCATCCGGTGCTGCTCCGCGCCGAGCAGCCCGTGCTCGCGGGACTGCTCCAGTAGGATGCGCAGCTCGTCCGGACCGTGCACCATGGCGAGCTGGTCCTGCTGCCGCACGCCGACCAGTCGCAGCACCAGGTTGGCCAGCGCGTTCAGCGCAGAGAGCACCGGGCGGGCGACCCGGGCGAAGGCCCGGAACGGCAGCGCCAGCAGCGTCGCCGAGCGCTCCGCGTCGGTGATCGCCCACGACTTCGGGGCCATCTCGCCGACCACCAGGTGCAGGAACGTCACCAGGCCGAGGGCGAAGAGCAGTGCCACCAGGTGGCTCACCGCGTCCGGCAGGCCCACCGCGTGCAGCAGCGGGCTGAGCAGGTGCTCGATCGCCGGCTCGGCCAGGGCGCCCAGGCCCAGGGTGCAGAGCGTGATGCCGAGCTGTGCGCCGGCCAGCATCAGCGACAGCTCGCGGACGCCGTCCAGCGCCGCGCGGGCCGCCCGCCCGCCACCGGCGGCCTCGTGCTCGAGCCGGTACCGCTTGGCGGCCACCAGGGCGAACTCGGCGGCGACGAAGAAGGCGTTCAGCGCCAGCAGCACCACGGAGAAGAAGAGCGCGAACCCGGGGCTCATGCCGCCTGCTCCCCACGTTCGACCCCGGCCATCCGGAGCCGGACGGAGTCGGCGACGTGCCGGTCCACGGCCAGCACCTCGACCAGGGCCCGCTCGGCGTCCGGCTCCTCGCCGTCGACGGCGAGGCTGATCTCCAGCCGGTCGCCCACCTCGGGCACCCGGCCCAGCTCCCGCATGACCAGCCCGGAGAGGGTGTCGTACTCGGGGGCCTCGGGCAGCGCGATGCCGGTGCTGTCGGCGACCTCGTCGATCCGCCAGCGGGCCGGCACCACCCAGGAGCCGTCGTCCTGCCGCGCCGGGGCCCGCTCCGGCGGGTCGTCCTCGTCGCGGATCGGCCCGACCAGCTCCTCGGCGATGTCCTCCAGGGTGATCACGCCGGCGAAGCCGCCGTACTCGTCGACCACGCAGGCGAGCTGCCGGTGGCCGACCCGGAGCCGGTCCAGCACCGTCGGCAGCGGCAGGGTCTCCGGCACCAGCAGCGGCGGAACGGCCACCGCGGCGACCCGGGTGGTCCCCCGCTCGGCGGGCGGCACGCCGAGCACGTCGGCGATGCCGACCACACCCACCAGGTCGTCGACGCCCTCGGCGCCGCGGACCGGGAAGCGGGAGTGGCCGGTGTCGAGCAGTTCGACGACCCGGCTGACCGGCTCGTCGGCGCGTACGGTGTGCACGTCGACCCGGGGCACCATGGCCTCCCCGGCGGTCAGCTCGCGGAAGTCCAGGCCCCGGTCGAGCAGGTCGGACATCGCGGCGTCGAGACTGCCCTCCTCGCGGGACTCGGCGATGATCTGCTCCAGGTCCTCCGGGGTGGCGCCGCCGGGCAGTTCCTCGATCGGCTCGATGCCGAGCCGGCGCAGCAGCCGGACGGCGGACCGGTCGAAGAGGGTGATCACCGGGCCGGCCAGCTTCAGGTACATCAGGGTGGACCGGCTCAGCGCCCGCGCGAGGGGCTCGGCGCGGGCGATGGCCAGGTTCTTCGGCGCCAGCTCGCCGAGGACCATCTGCACCACGGTGGCGATGATCAGGGCCAGCACCACCGACAGCGGCAGGCTGACCGCGGTGGACACCCCGGCGAGGCCGAGCAGGTCGGCCAGCCCGGCGCCCAGGTACGGCTCGGCGACGTAACCGACCAGCAGGGCGGTCACGGTGATGCCGAGCTGAGCGCCGGAGAGCACGAACGACAGCCGGCCGGTCACCGCCAGGGCCCGGGCGGCGGCCTCGTCGCCGGAATCGGCGAGCTGCTTGAGCTTGCCGCGATCCACGGCGACGTAACCGAACTCCTGGGCCACGAAGTAACCGGTGGCGGCGGTGAGCACGATGATGAGTACGAGACCCACGACGATCAGCACGGGAGGTTCAGGGCTCCCGGGGTCGTCGGGGCGGGGAGATGCCGGGCATGACCCGGCTGGCTACTGCTGCCCTCCTGGGCAGAGGAGTCGATCATCTGCCCATTTTATCGGCGCTGCCTGGACGCCCGCTGAGGGTGGCACAGTTGTCCGGTTCCACCCGGTCAGCGCCCCGCCAGCTCGTCCGTGTCGAGCAGGGCTCGGTCGACCCGGCCCGACCGGTACGCGGCCCGGCCGACCATCTGGGCGGCGACCGGCACGGTGGCCAGTTGGAAGACCACGACCAGCGCCAGCATGCCCAGGTCCGAGGGCGTACGCAGCCGCAGCGCCACCCCGGCCAGCAGCAGCAGCACGCCGAGCACCTGCGGCTTCGTGGCCGCGTGCATCCGGTCCAGCACGTCGGGGAAGCGCAGCACGCCGATCCCGGCGGCCAGGCTGAGCAGGGCCCCGGCGGTCAGGCAGGCCGCGCCGAGCCAGTCGGCGAGCACCCCCATCACGCCTCCTCGCGGACGGCGAACCGGACCATGGCCACCGAGCCGACGAAGCCGAGCAGGGAGAGCACCACCAGCACGGGCAGCGTGGTGGCGTGCCGGTTGACCGCCGCCTCGGCGCCGACCGCGCCGAGCATGGTGGAGAGCAGCAGGTCGGCGGCGACGACCCGGTCCAGCAGGGACGGCCCCCGGTAGATGCGGGCCAGGGCGAGCAGGGCGGTGACCGAGAACAGCACGGTCAGCACGACGGCGAGGAGCGTGGTCACGGGTTCTTCCTCCGGTCGACGGGTTCGGTGCGCAGCTGGCGTACCTCGGCGGGCGAGCCGATCGCGCGGACGAGGCGCCGCTCGACGGCGAGGATCCGGTCGCGGCTCGCGGTCAGGTCCCGCGGGCCGCGGACGTCGAGCACGTGCGCGTAGAGGACACCCTGGTCCCGGTCCACCTCGACGATGAGGGTGCCCGGGACCAGGGAGATCACCTCGGCGGTGAGCGCCAGGTTGAGGTCGGTGCGGACCCGCAGCGGCACCGCGATGATCGCGCCGCGCGGCCGGTAGCCGGGGCGGACGGCGATCGCGGCGACGCGGACGCTGGCGCTCACCAACTCACCGGCGAAGGTGACCGCCAGCACGAGCAGCGCCCGGGGGCGGAGCCGGCCGCCGAAGGTGACCGGGGGCAGCGGGAAGAAGATCAGCACGGCGGCGCCGACGACCAGCCCGCCGAGCAGGTTGCCCCAGGTCACGTCCCCCCAGAGCAGCAGCCAGGTCAGCACCAGCCAGCCGAGGGCGAGGGCCTGGTCCCGCCACCGGCCGCCGCGCCGGAATGCCGCCGGTCGGGCGCCGTCGTGACCCGGCGGCGGACCGGACGGGCCGGCGCCGCGGGCCGGCGGCGGACCCGCCGGCCCGGACCCGTCGCGGCCGGACCGCCGGCCGGCCGTCACGGGACGCCGGCCGGGAAGACGGCCCGCACGTAGGGGGTACGCGCGCGCAGGTCGGTGGCGGCGTCCGCGGTGACCTCGAAGAGCGGCCCGGCGGCGAGGGTCAGGCCCACGCCGAGCACCACCAGGGCCGCGGTCGCGCCGACCATCAGCGCCGGCAGCGGCACGGTCGGGTCGGCGGTGGCCAGCCGGGGTGACCGCCAGAATGCGATGTTCCACACCCGGGAGGCGGCGTAGAGGGTGAGCAGGCTGGTCACCGTTCCGGCCCCGACCAGCACCCCGGGGAGCACCCCGCGCGCCGCCACACCGGCCTGGAGCAGCCCGAGCTTGCCGAGGAAGCCGGAGAAGGGCGGGATGCCGGCGAGGTTCATCGCCGGCACGAAGAAGAGCACCGCGAGCAGCGGGGCGACCCGGGCCAACCCGCCGAGCCGACGCAGGTCCGTGCTGCCGGCCCGCTCCTCGACCAGGCCGGCGACCAGGAAGAGGGTGGTCTGGATGGTGATGTGGTGCACCACGTAGAAGATCGCCCCGGAGAGGCCGGCGACGCTGCTCAGCGCCACCCCGAAGATCATGTAGCCGATGTGGCTGACCAGGGTGAACGAGAAGAGCCGCTTCATGTCGGACTGGGCCACCGCGCCGAGGATGCCGACCACCATGGTCAGCCCGGCGACCACCATGAGCAGCCGGTCGGCGTGGCCGCCGGGGAAGAGCAACGTCTCGGTGCGGATGATGGCGTACACGCCGACCTTGGTGAGCAGGCCGGCGAAGACCGCGGTGACCGGGGCCGGGGCGGTCGGGTAGCTGTCCGGCAACCAGGCGGAGACCGGGAAGACCGCCGCCTTGATGCCGAAGGCCAGCAGCAGCATGAGCTGCAACGCCAGCCGTACGCCGTCCGGCAGGCCGTCCAGCCGCCCGGCGAGCTGGGCCATGTTGACGGTGCCGGTGGCCGCGTACACCAGGCCCACCGCGGCCAGGAAGATCATCGAGGAGAGGACGCTGACCACCACGTACGTGGAGCCGGTCCGGATCCGGGTCTCGGTGCCGCCCAGCGTGATCAGCACGAAGCTCGCGGCCAGCAGGATCTCGAAGCCGACGAAGAGGTTGAACAGGTCCCCGGCCAGGAAGGCGTTGGTGACGCCGGCGGTCAGCACCAGGTAGGTGGGGTGGTAGATGCTCACCGGCGCGCTCTCGCTGGTCTCCCCGCGCCCCTGGCCGATGGAGTACAGCAGCACGCACAGCGTCACCGCCGAGGAGACCACCAGCATCAGCGCGGCGAGCTGGTCGGCGACCAGCACGATGCCGACCGGGGCCGGCCAGCCACCCACCTGCACCACCACCGGCCCGTGCCGGTACGCCTCGACCAGCAGCGTCACCGCGACCGCGAGGGTGGTGGCGAGGCCGACCACGCTGACCGACCGTTGCAGCCGGGGCCGGTTGGCCAGGATCAGCGTCAGCGCGGCGCCCAGCAGCGGCACCACCACCGGCAGCGGCACCAGCGCCGCGGTCACCCGGCCGTCTCCGTTCGCGACTGCGGGGCCCGCAGGACCGGCTCACTCCCCGCCCTCACCGCTGGTCCCCCCGTCGGCGCAGCCGGCGCAGCGCGGGCCCCGGGTCCACCTGCTCCGGGTCGTTGTCCGGGCCCTCGCCGCCGAGGTCCGCGGTGGACACCTCGTTTCGCTCGGCGAGCCGGACGACCTGCCGGTCCTCCAGGTCGTCCTGCACCTCGTCGTCGCCGCTGAGATACCAGCTCCGGTACGCGACCGCGAGCAGGAACGCGGTCAGCCCGAAGGTGATCACCACGGCGGTGAGCACCATCGCCTGGGGCAACGCGTCGCTCATCTCCCCGGTCGGCGCGGTGCCCACCACCGGGGCCACGCCGGAGCGGCCGCCGAGCAGGATCAGCAGGTTCACCCCGTTGCCGAGCAGGATGACCCCGAGCAGGATCCGGCTCAGGCTGCGCTCCAGCAGCAGGGTGACGCCGGTGGCGACCAGCACCCCGACGGCGATCACCAGCACCAGGGTGGGTCCCGCGCCGTCCGCCGTCACCGCGCCACCTCTGTTCGCGACTGCGGGGCTCGCAGAACCGGCTCACTCCTCGCGCTCACGTCCGGTCCCCCTCCCGCTCGACCGCCAGTCCGCCCTCCGGGCCGCCGCTGGCCTCGATGTGCCGGTCCACCTCGGCGCCGAGGCTGCGCAGGATGTCCAGCACCAGCCCGACCACGATCAGGTAGACGCCGACGTCGAAGAAGAGCGACGTGACCAGGTAGCTGTGGCCGACGGCGGGCAGCCAGAGGTCGACCTTCACGCTCTCCAGCACGGATCCGCTGCGGAGCAGCCCGATCGCGCCGGTGCCCACGGAGACGGCCAGGCCGGCGCCGAGCACCGTGCCCGCCCCGACCGGCGCCGCCTCGGCCAGCTCGTTCCGGCCGCCGGCCAGGTAGCGGACCGCGAGGGCGAGGCCGGCCACCAGGCCGCCCGCGAAGCCGCCCCCCGGAGCGTTGTGCCCGGAGAAGAGCAGGAAGAGGGAGAAGAGCAGCACGGTGTGGAAGATCAGCCGGGTGACCACCTCGAAGACGATCGACCGGCGCCGCTCGCGCAGGGTGGCCCCGCCGCGCAGCCAGACCGGCCGCCGGTCGCGCCGGGGCGCGGACGGCGCGGGCCGGCGCGGCCGCGGCCCGGTGCGGGACCGCTCGAAGATCAGGCTGGCCACCCCGGTCGCGGCGACCACCAGCACGGAGATCTCGCCCATGGTGTCCCAGGCGCGGATGTCGACCAGCGCCACGTTGACCACGTTGCGGCCGTAGCCCTGGGCGACCGCCAGGTCGGGGAAGGCCAGCGAGATGGACGGCGTCCGCCGGGCGCCGGCCGCCGCCAACGCGAGGCCGGCCATCACCAGCCCGGCCGCCACCCCGATGCCCCGCCGCAGCCAGCGGCTGCGGCGCAGCGGTCGGGCCGAGAAGCGGGCCGGCAGCCGCCGCAGCACCAGCACGAAGAGCACGATGGTGGCGGTCTCCACCAGGAACTGGGTGAGCGCCAGGTCGGGCGCGCCGTAGAGGACGAACATCATCGCGGTGCCGTAGCCGGTCACCCCCACCAGCAGCATCGCGGTGAGCCGGCGGCGGGCGCCGGCGGCGAGCACCGCGGCCACCGTGATCACCAGGCCGACCACGAGCTGGGCGGGGGTGTCCCAGAGCGCGATCCGCTCCCGCCAGGGGCGGGCGGTCAGCAACGCCGCGCCCGGCACCAGCACCAGCGCGAACAGGATCGCGCCCAGGTACTGCGGCAGCGAGCCGCGCTGGGTGGCGCTGGTGACCTCGATCGCGACCCGGTCGAAGGCGTGGGTCACCCACTCGTAGCCCTGGTTGCCGCGCACCGGGAAGCGGAGCCGGGCCAGCACGGGGGCGAGCGGGCCGCGGACCAGGTGCAGCGCGAAGCCGGCGGCGACCGCGACCGCGGCGAGCCCCAGCGCCAGGTTCGGCCCGGGCCAGAGCGCGAGGTGGGCCTCCCCCGGGCCGAAGAGCTCGGCGTACGGGTGGAGCAGCCCACCCAGCCAGCCGGCGGCGGGACCGAAGGCCAGCCCGGCGGCGGCGAGCAGGGCCGGCGGCGCCAGCATCGCGGCCGGGGCGGCGGCCAGTTCGCTGGCCGGGGTGCCGGGGCGGCGGGCGAAGGCGCCCCAGAGGAACCGGATGCTGTACGCGACGGTGAGGGCGGTGCCGGCGACCAGCACGGCGAGCACGAGCGGCCGGTCGGTGAAGGCCGCGAGGACGGCCTCCTTCGCGACGAAGCCGAACAGCGGCGGCAGCCCGGCCATCGACGCGGCGGCGAGCCCGGCGACCACCGCGAGCAGCGGCGCGGTACGCCCGACCCCGGAGAGCTCCCGCAGGTCACGGGTGCCGGCGCAGTGGTCGAGGAGGCCGACGACGAGGAACAGGGCCGCCTTGAACAGCGCGTGTGCCAGCAGCATCGCGGCACCGGCCAGCGCGGCCTTCGGGGTGCCCGCGCCGATCACCACGGTCAGCAGGCCGAGCTGGCTGACCGTCCCGTACGCCAGCAGCAGCTTCAGGTCGGTCTGCCGCAGCGCCGCCCAGCCCCCCGCGACCAGAGTGACCAGCCCGGCGACCACGGTGACCGGCCGCCACGGGCCGGCGAGCGCGAGCACCGGGGCGAGCAGGCCGAGCAGGTAGACCCCCGCCTTCACCATCGCCGCCGCGTGCAGGTACGCGCTGACCGGCGTGGGCGCGGCCATCGCCACCGGCAGCCAGGAACTGAACGGCACGACGGCGGACTTGGCCAGCGCCCCGGCCAGGATCAGCAGCACCGCCACGGCGAGGTACCGGCCACCGGGCAGCGGCGCGGCGGCGATCGCCGACCACCGGTAGCCGCCGGCGTGCCGGCCGAGCAGGAGGAAGCCGACCAGCATGGCCAGCCCGCCGAGGGTGGTCACGGTCAGCGCCTGGGCGGCGGCCCAGCGGCTGGACCGCCGTTCGGTGCTGTGCCCGATCAGCAGGTAGGAGAAGACCGTGGTCAGCTCCCAGAAGACGTAGAGCAGCAGCAGGTCGTCGGCGACCACCAGGCCGAGCATCGCCCCGGCGAAGGCGACCAGCACGGCCGCGAACCGGGCCAGCCCCACCGAGCCGGGTTGGAAGTAGCGGGCGGAGTAGACCAGCACCAGCGCGCCGACGCCGCCGACCAGCAGCACCATCAGCCAGGACAGGGTGGTGACCCGCAGCGCGAGGTCGAGCCGGAGCTGGCCGATCCACGGGTACGTCTCGACGACCGCGCCGCCGTGGCGGACCGCCGGGGTGTGCGCGATGGCCCAGCCGAACGCGGCGGCCGGCGCGAGGGCCAGCGGGTAGCAGGCGCGAGGACCCCACCAGCGGACCAGCAGCGGCGCGAGCAGGGCCGCCACCAGGTGCAGGATCAGCAGTACGAGCAACCGTGCTCCAGGTCGAGTGGGACCGCGGGCCGGGACGGGCACGCTCCGGCCACGACCGATCAGACGTCAGATCGCCGGCCCAGGGGCGGGTTTGCGGAAAACGGTCCGACCCGTGGGGTCAGCGGAGCGCGCTGTCGCCGGCGGAGAGCGCCGGTGCGCGGGAGGGCCGTTCCCGGCGGGTCTCCACCAGCAGGTCGGGGCGGCCGAGCTGACGCACGGCCTTGTTGACCACCCGCTGGGCGGCGGCGAGGGAGCGCACCGAGAGCAGCCGGCCGCGGCTCTCCCGGCGGAGGACGAAGTAGTGCACCGCGGCGCGGACCAACCCCCGGTCGGCGGCGCTGGAGTGTGCGGTGGCGATGACCAGCTCGCGCAGGCAGCGGGCGAGCTGCTCGGCGAGCTCCAGCTCGGGGCCCTGCAGGCCGGTGCGGAGCGTGGCGAGATGGCTGTCGACCTTGCGGATGAGCACATCGGTCCCGGGCCCGGAGCCTCGCTCCTCGACGGTCATCCAAAGCCCTCCACCCGACGCTGCGTTGCGAGTGAAGTTACTTTATGTTGCGCGGCACAAGCAAGCAGTTAGTTAAGACTTAACGCGTTCAACGTCGCATCCGTCGCGTAAGCGCCCGGAGCCGGACAGAACCCGCGTCCGGCACGGGCGGGTTGTCGTACCGGCGGGGCAGGATGGGAGGGTGGCGAATGAGGTGACCGGCGGGGACGCGGTGCTGGCGGGTTTCGGCGCGGCGACCCGGGAGTGGTTCACCGCGGCGTTCGCGGCGCCCACCGCCGCCCAGGCCGGCGCCTGGCGTTCGGTGGCCGCCGGGCACAACGCGCTGGTCGTCGCCCCCACCGGCTCCGGCAAGACCCTTGCCGCGTTCCTCTGGTCGCTCGACCGGCTGGCCAAGGAGACCCCGCCCGCCGAGGCCCGGCAGCGCTGCCGGGTGCTCTACGTCAGCCCGTTGAAGGCGCTCGCCGTCGACGTGGAGCGGAACCTGCGCGCCCCGCTCGCCGGGATCCGGCAGGCCGCCACCCGGCTCGGCGTCGCCCCGCCGGACATCACCGTCGGGATGCGCACCGGCGACACCCCGGCCGACGAGCGGCGCGCCTTCGCCCGCACCCCGCCGGACATCCTCATCACCACCCCCGAGTCGCTCTTCCTGCTGCTCACCTCCGCCGCCCGCGACTCGCTGCGCGGGATCGAGACGGTGATCGTCGACGAGGTGCACGCGGTGGCCGGCACGAAGCGCGGCGCCCACCTGGCCCTGTCCCTGGAACGCCTCGACGAGCTGCTGGCGACGCCCGCGCAGCGGATCGGCCTCTCCGCCACCGTCCGGCCGATCGACGTCTGCGCCCGCTTCCTCGGCGGGGCCCGCCCGGTGGACGTGGTGCAGCCGCGCAGCAGCAAGACCATCGAGGTCAGCGTCCAGGTCCCGGTGGAGGACATGACCCGCCTCGACGAGCAGGAGCAGCCGCCGGACGACCTGGGCGGCCCCGGCGGCCCGCGCCGGCCGTCGATCTGGCCGGCCGTGGAGGAGCGGGTCTTCTCGCTGATCCGGGCGCACCGCTCGACCATCGTCTTCACCAACTCGCGGCGCAGCGCCGAACGGCTCTGCGCCCGGCTCAACGAGCTGGCCGCGGCGGAGCTGGAGGCGGCGGCCGCCGACGGCGGCGCGCCGGTGCGGGCGCCGCGCCAGCCCGCGGAGGTGATGGCGCAGTCCGGCGCGGCGGCCGGCGCGGCCCCGGTGATCGCCCGGGCCCACCACGGCAGCGTCTCGCGAGAGGAGCGCAAGCACATCGAGGAGGCGCTCAAGTCCGGCCAGCTCCCGGCCGTGGTCGCCACCTCCAGCCTGGAGCTCGGCATCGACATGGGCGCGGTCGACCTGGTGGTGCAGATCGAGGCGCCGCCGAGCGTCGCCGCCGGCCTGCAACGGGTCGGCCGGGCCGGGCACCAGGTCGGCGCGGTCTCCCGCGGCGTGGTCTTTCCGAAGCACCGCGGCGACCTGCTCTCCTGCACGGTGGTCGCCGAGCGGATGGCCGAGGGCGCCATCGAGGAGCTGCACTACCCGCGCAATCCCCTCGACGTGCTGGCCCAGCAGATCGTGGCGATGGTGGCGCTCGAACCGTGGCGGCTGGGTGACCTCGCCGTGCTGGTCCGCCGGGCCGCGCCCTTCGCCGAGCTGCCCGACTCCGCCCTGCACGCGGTGCTCGACATGCTCTCCGGGCGGTACCCGTCGACCGCCTTCGCCGAGCTGCGGCCCCGGCTGGTCTGGGACCGGGCCACCGACGTGCTCACCGGCCGCCCCGGCGCGCAGCGGCTCGCGGTGACCAGCGGGGGCACCATCCCCGACCGGGGTCTCTTCGGGGTCTTCCTGGCCGGGGCGGAACGCGCCGCCCGGGTCGGCGAGCTGGACGAGGAGATGGTCTACGAGTCCCGGGTGGGCGACGTCTTCCTGCTCGGCTCCTCGTCGTGGCGGATCGAGGAGATCACCCCCGACCGGGTGCTGGTCTCCCCCGCCCCCGGCCAGGCCGCCCGGATGCCGTTCTGGAAGGGCGACCAGCTCGGCCGCCCGGTCGAGCTGGGCCGGGCCATCGGCGCCCGGGTCCGCGCCCTGCTCCGGCAGGACGACCAGACCGCGACGGCGGCGTTGCGCGCCGGCGGGCTGGACGACTGGGCCGCCGGCAACCTGATGGCGTACCTGCGGGAGCAGAAGGTGGCCACCCGCTCCCTGCCGGACGACCGGACGGTGGTCGTCGAACGGTTCCGCGACGAGCTGGGCGACTGGCGGCTGGCCGTGCACTCGGTGCTCGGCGCCCGGGTCAACGGCCCATGGGCCCTGGCGATCGGCCGCCGGCTCGCCGAGCGGTACGGCGTGGACGCCCAGGTGATGCCCTCCGACGACGGCATCGTGGTCCGGCTGCCCGACACCGCCGACGAGCCGCCCGGCGCCGACGTGGTGGTCTTCGACCCCGACGAGATCGCCCAGCTCGTCGAGGAGTCCGTCGGCACCTCGGCGCTCTTCGCCGCCCGGTTCCGCGAGTGCGCGGCCCGGTCGTTGCTGCTGCCCCGCCGCGACCCGCGCCGCCGCCAGCCGCTCTGGCAGCAGCGCCAGCGGGCCGCCCAGCTCCTCGACGTCGCCCGCGAGTACGCCGACTTCCCGGTCACCCTGGAGGCCGCCCGCGAGTGCCTCCAGGACGTCTTCGACCAGCCGGCCCTGGCCGAGCTGATGCGCGACCTGACCGCCCGCAAGGTGCGGCTGGTCGAGGTGGAGTCCGAGCGGCCCTCGCCGTTCGCCCGCTCGCTGCTCTTCGGCTACGTCGGGGCGTTCCTCTACGAGGGCGACGCCCCCCTCGCGGAGCGCCGGGCCGCCGCCCTGGCCCTGGACTCGGGGCTGCTCGGCGAGCTGCTCGGCCGGGTCGACCTGCGGGAACTGCTCGACCCGACGGTGCTCGCCGAGACCGAGCGGCAGCTGCGCTGGCTGACCGAGCAGCGCCGCCCCCGCGACGCCGAGGACGTGGTCGAGCTGCTCCGGGTGGTCGGCGACCTGGGCGAGGCCGAGCTGGCCGAGCGCGGCGCGCCGGTCGAGTGGCTGACCGAGCTGGAGTCCGCCCGCCGGGTGCTGCGGGTCCGCATCGCCGGGGAGGAACGCTGGGTGGGCGTCGAGGACGCCGCCCGGCTGCGCGACGCGCTCGGCGTGGCGCTGCCGGTCGGGGTGGCCGAGGCGTACCTCACGCCGGTGGCGGACCCGCTCGGCGACCTGGTGGCCCGGTACGCCCGCACCCACGGCCCGTTCGCGGCGGCCACCTGCGCCGCCCGGTTCGGGCTCGGGGTGTTCGTGGTGGAGCAGGCGCTGCGCCGGCTCGCCACCACCGGTCGGGTGGTCTCCGGGGAGTTCGCCCCGGACAGCGTCGGCACCCAGTGGTGCGACGCGGAGGTGCTGCGGCTGCTGCGCCGCCGTTCGCTGGCCGCGCTGCGCCGGGAGATCGAGCCGGTGCCGCCCCGGGC